>CANPZZ010000016.1 GCA_947589125.1 uncultured Lachnospiraceae bacterium | reverse complement strand
GGGCGTAGCTCAGCTGGGAGAGCGTTCGGTTCGCATCCGAGAGGTCGAGGGTTCGAATCCCTTCGTCTCCATCGCATCGCTTAAGATTTTCTAACGGGAGATCTTAAGCTTTTTTATTTTTTCCATGCAAGCAAGGCACCAGTGACGCCTTGCTCGGTATTGCCCGTATTGCATAAAAAGGCCCATTCGCCGTACTTTCAACAGCGAATGAGCCTAAACACATCCGTACTTTTTCCCCTCTGCGGCAAACACCCCGCCAGAATTCTTACGCGCAGCGCAACAGCAAACACCGCCAGGATTCTTACGCGCAGTGCAGCGGCAAACACCGCCAGGATTCTTACGCGCAGTGCAGCGGCAAACACCCCGCCGGAATTCTTACCCGCATACAGCTGCATGAATCGATCTGTCAGACCGATGCTTCCTCCTGATCCGTCGCGCCCGCCTTCCGCTCGGCGATCCGCCGGTCCATTTCCTCCTGTTTATGTCTCGCGCTGACCGACAAAATCTTATCCAGATAAATGGACTTCAACTGCTTGCTGGCCAGCGCCTGCTTCATGGGCGGCAGCTTTAAGATCGTGCCGAACACGGCCGCCATGGCCCTGTGGTTGGCAAAGGCCTCATTGTCGAAGATCAGGTTCTGCAGCGTTCCCTTCTCGATGGCCTGCAGCACGAAGCGGTGGGTGCTGTTGACCGGCGTGATGACCTGGGCCGGCCGGCGCTTCATCTCGATGGCCTTGAGGGCGCAGTTTCTGGCGCAGACGCCGCAGCCCAGACAGATCTCCTTATTGATCACCGGATGCTTCTTCCCGTTCTCATCCGTCTCCATGGAAATGGCCAGGACCGGGCAGACTTTCGCGCACTTGCCGCAGCCGACGCATTTGTCAGAGGACGGCTCCGGGATGTAGTTGGTCGTGGCTACCGGCTGCATGGGGCTGAATTTCCGGGCCGCCTGCAGCGCCTCGCAGCAGCACCCGCAGCAGTTGCAGATGAACGCCGGATGCTCCCGCACATTCTCTCCGATCTGGACCAGATTGGCGGCGTAGGAACGTTCCAGCGCATCCATGGCCTCCTCTTTGGAGATCAGCCGGCAGTAGTCGCCGTGCTCCGCCAGGGAACGGGCCACATTGTCAAATGTCATGCACACGTCCCAGGGCGCGTTGATCTCGCAGGGATGGCCCACATGGTACATCCTATGGCGGCAGTAGCAAAGGCCAAGACCGATGTATTCCGCCTCCTCTACGATGTGGGTCGCCCGCTCGTAATCGAGGATATGGTTGGCTTTATCATTTAAAAGCACCGGCTCCTGGACGAAGACACGGCCCAGCTTCGTCTCCGTGACGAAGAACAGGTCCTTGATAAAGTCTTCCTCCACATTCATGTACTGATAATAGAGTTCGCTTAAATATTTCTGGTCGATATCGCCCCGGGTCCGCATCAGCGCGAACTCGATGAAACCGGCCATTGGCGGCGGCATCACGAACTGGCGCTCGCCGTTATGCCAGGAATCCACCAGAAGGGCCTTCTCGCACAGATGATCCAGGACGCGCTCCGCCTTGGCCTCCGTGGTGTTCCAGATACGCGCCGCCCTCTTTAAGTTGAACGGGCGCACCGGCAGAAGCGCCATCCATTTGGCTTCCTTCTCGGTGAATAACACCTGCAGGATCTTATAGAGCGTCTCCGATTGCGGCGCCCCCTGGGTGAACCAGTTGATCCGGTCGCTTAAGTTCCGGTACGCGTCACGCGCTGTCAGATGTCCCATGCGATATCCCCTCTCTTTCTCCTTTTGCTGTTGAATAAGGCAGAACCGCTATTCCGGCTTTTCGATCAGACCGTTCCTAACCGCTCCGCCATTCTCGTTTTCTGACCGTCTGGTCTCAGCCCGCTCAGAACAAGGCGAATTTTATCATTTCCAGCTTACCTTGTCACCCGCGATCCTGCCAACCGTTTCCGGCAACCAACTCTCTTTACAGTTCCATCGTCACGAAAATGTCATAGATCGCCTTGATCGCCGTCTCAAAATCCGAGTCCTTCACGCCGATAATGATGTTGCGCTCGCTGGACCCCTGGTCGATCATCTTCACATTGACCCGGGCATGGGCCAGCGCCGAGAAGATCCGTCCCGCGGTGCCCCGCGCCGCCTTCATGCCGCGGCCCACCACGGCGATCAGCGCCAGATCCGACTCCATTTCCACGAAATCCGGCTCCACCTCACGATGGATCCCGGCGATCACCGACTGCTCGTATTCCTCAAACTCCGACTGATGGACGAAGATCGTCATCGTATCGATACCGGACGGCATATGCTCGATGGAAATGCCGTATTTCTCAAACACGGACAGAACCTTGCGGCAGAAGCCGACTTCCGCGTTCATCATGGCTTTCTCAACGGTCACGGAGCAGAAGCCCCGCTTGCCCGCGATGCCGGTGATCACATAACGCGGCTTGCGGCAGGTGCTTTCCACGATCAGCGTTCCTTTGTCCTTGGGCCGGTTCGTATTGCGGATGTGAATCGGAATGCCCTCCCTCCTTACCGGGAAAATGGCGTCCTCGTGGAGAACACTGGCTCCCATGTAGGACAGCTCCCGCAGCTCGCTGTAGGTAATGGCGTCGATCACCTCTGGATTCGGCACGATATGCGGATCAGCCACCAGAAATCCCGACACGTCCGTCCAGTTCTCATAGAGATCCGCCTGGACCGCCCGCGCCACGATGGAGCCGGTGACGTCAGAACCGCCTCTGGAAAATGTCTTCACGCGCCCGTCCGGCATGGAACCGTAGAAACCGGGGATCACCGCCCGCTCCGTATGCTCCAGCCGTTCGCCAAGCTCTTTATTGGTCTTCTCCGCGTCGAAGACGCCCTTCTCGTCGAAGAACACCACATCCGCCGCGTCGATAAACTCATATCCCAGATAGGCGGCCATGATCAGGCCGTTCAGATATTCCCCGCGGGAAGCCGCGTAATCCCGCCCCGCCTTCTTCACGAAATTCTCCTCAATCCGGTCGAATTCATAAGCCAGATTCAGATTCAGCTCCAGTCCGTCGATGATCTCCGCGAACCGGTCCTTGATCTTACTGAAAACCTTATTATAAGCGCCGCCTTCCGACGCGATATCATAGCACTGATAAAGAAGGTCCGTCACCTTCTCGTCGCCGTCCTTACGCTTGCCCGGCGCGGACGGGATCACATATCTTCTCGACTTCTCCGCTTTGACAATGTCCGCAGCCTTCTTAAACTGTTTCGCACTGGCAAGGGAACTGCCGCCGAATTTCACAACCTTTTTCATAATTCTTGTCTTCCTCTTTTCTCGATCGCAGTCAGGCATAATTGCCTTGAAAATCATACCCCAGGAGCGGCTTTCTGTCAAGACAGTTCCGCCCAGATTTCAAACACTGTCCCGCAGATTCGAAACAAATCGCGGAAACGAACCGCCAGTGTTCTTTCCCGCGCACCCGTATAAAACAAAAATTTTCTTCGGGACAGACATCGATCCGCTGCACGAGGTTCTTCTTTGCATACCAGTGAAAATAAAATGGGGGACCCACAGCAAGACCTGCGGCATATACGCCGCTGCCCGCTGTAATGTCCCCCTGTATTCTTCCGCTTTTTCAGCCGTCTACAGTTTCTCCATCTCCTCCTGGATCTGCGCCTCGCAGGAGCGCATGGCCAGGATCGTCTTCTCCATCAGCTCCTCCAGCGTCCAGCCCAGCCTGTCGGCTCCTGTCTGGATCACATCGCGGGAGCATCCGGCCGCGAACCGTTTGTCCTTGAATTTCTTCTTAAGGCTGGACACCTCCAGATCCGACGCGCTCTTCGACGGGCGCATCTTCACCGCGGCTCCGATCAGTCCGGTCAGTTCATCCGCGGCGAACAGCACCTTCTCCATCTGATGGACCGGCTCCACATCGCAGCAGATCCCGTAGCCATGGCTTACGATGGCGTGGATCATATCCTCTCCGGCTCCGCCTTCGCGCAGAAGCTCCGGCGCCTTCACGCAGTGCTGCTCCGGATAAAGCTCGAAATCGATATCATGGAGCAGACCCACCTGCCCCCAGAACTCCTCGTCGTCCCCGCAGCCCAGGTCCCGGGCGAACCAGCGCATCACGGCCTCCACCGTCAGCGCATGCTGGATATGAAACGACTCCTGATTGTATTTCCGCAGCAGGTCATACGCCTGCTGCCTGGTAAGATTACTCTTCACGGTACTCTCTCCTCCCGTTATCCGAAATAATGCGGCAGTCAGCCGGTCCGTCCGGCCTATGCCGCTGCAAATGAAGTACCTCTATCATAATTGTTTCCGAAGGATTTTGCAAGCGGGAAGTGCAAAAATACTGCACTGCAGACGTTCAAAAGAACCGCACTGCAGATGCGCTCCAAAATACTGCGCTGCAGAAGCGCAGAACGCCGCTCCGCTCCAAACACGAAAGCCGCCGTCATCGGAAATACCCACGAAACAGCTCCAGCCCGCCCCGAAACAGCCGCATCAGCTGCCACAGGAAAATCCCGCGCAGGCCAAACTCTTCCACCAAACGGAACTTCGCGTCATAGCTCCTCACGTCCTCGAACCAGACCTCGTGCCGCACGCCATACTGCCAGTAATGAAAATACGGCGACTGTCCCGTCTCGTCATAATGGATCTCCGTACCGAACTGAACCGCCCGCTGAACCGCCTGCACATTTCCGATCGTCTCCGCCTCCGTGATCCCGCTGACGAACGGCAGCGGCCAGTCATAGCCGTAGTTCGGAACGCCCAGAAGGATCTTCTCCGCCGGGATCCGGCTCAGTGCGTACTCTACGACACGGCGTACCTGATCGATCGGCGCGACCGCCATATTGGGACCATATTTGAACCCCCACTCGTACGTCATCAGAAGTACCCGGTCAGCCGCCGCCCCCAGCCCCGCGTAGTCCATTCCCTCGTACAGAAGTCCCGGCTGGCTGTCCGACGTCTTCGGCACCAGGGCCACGCTGACCTCGTACTCAAACAGATTCAAAAGCTCCGCCGCGCGCGCCACGAAGGCCGTGAACGCGTCCCTGTCCTGCGCCATCACATATTCGAAATCAATATTGACACCCGCATAGCCCTTCTCCGCCAGGACGCCGACAAGGCTCCGCAGAAGCTTAAGCTGCACCACGCGGTCATTTACAAGCGCGCTCACCAGATGATTGTTGAAATGACCGTCCGTCCCCAGCGGCGTCAGCGTCAGCACCGGTTTCACGCCGCGGCCGGCCGCCGCCCGCACTATCCACGTATCATCCTGCGGCGGAGGGATCAGATCCCCGTCCATCGTAAATCCATAGGAAAACAGATTCAGTTCCGTCAGATAAGGCAGCGTCTCTTCCAATACCCATTCGGAAATATACGGATAGGCGTATCCGGCGGAAATAACCGGCAGGCGGGCATTTCCCTTCTCAATATGCGCCGCATGACCGATTCCCGATTCCGGATACAGAAGAAGCGCCTGACCGACCGCAAGCCGGTAAGGATATTCCAACTGATTGACATAAAGCAGCGTTTCCAGATCCGCGCCGGTGTCCGCGGCGATCGAATCCACTGTGTCACCCGGCCGGACCACATAGATATCCATAGACGCATCCTGTGGTTTTTACTGCAGTATATGCCTGACCGGCCGATTCAAGCACCGGAATCACTGCGTCTGCCCAGCCGTCCCTATCGGACCCCCTACCGGACTTTTCGCCTGCGGAGAAAGGCCGTAATTCGTCCCGTAGGTCTCATAGATCTCACCAAAGGTCCCAAACGGCGCAAGCGCGATGTAGCACCGGCCGTCTCCATATTTGCCGTACAGGCGCATGAGTTCGATCATCCTGTCCTTATCGATCGCCACACAGCCCATGGTTCCGTCCTCATTCACCTCTTTGCAGTGAATGAACAGAGCCGACCCCCGCTCCTTGTAACCATATTTATTATAACCCATGTCCAGCACATACTGATACTGGGGCAGATAACCGGCGGTTCCGACCCGCTCGCCGCTCCTGGTGTGATCCCGAACCAGCCTGTTCGTCTCCTCATCCCACACATAGTTTCCATCTACCTGGATATAATTCTTCGGAAAACCCTCCAACGGCTTCTCCTGGCCAAAAGGCGTATTCATCTGAAATACGCCGATCGGCGTCGTTCTGTCTCCGACTACTCTGTCGCCGCACAAACCATTATAGCCCAGCCAGCCGTTGACCTGGAACCGCTTCTCCCAATTCCCCTCGTTTTTCTCAAACGCATGGACGAAGCATTCCGTCCCGAAGGTTCCCTCCACGACAACAAGCACGGACGCATCCTCGGGAAGCAGGAATTTCTCCACGTCAAAGGACGGTTCGTAAATAACCCCCTGCGGACCTTTCTCCAGCTTACCTGCCGCCGGAACGCCGGTCTCCGCTGTTCCTGCCGTCGTGACGCCGGACGTCGGGGCATCGGCCACCGGACCGGCAATCACAGAAGCAGCGGCTGTTCCCACGCCCAGCGGCATACTGACGGCAAGAACAACCGCACAAACGCCGCTTAACATTCTCCTTCTCATAACTGCTCTCTCCTTCCATTCATTTCCGGCCCTGGACGCTTTCCGGCCGGATTCGTTTCCTATTTGCACCAGACCGTCCAGTTTCCGACACACTGGATCTGTCCCTCACTGGTCCATCCGGTTCCCGCTGCATCAGATTTTTCCCTTCCCTCATCAACTCATCCGATTCCCGCAGCATTTTTCAGAAGCCACAGATGCCTCCTGTCCGCCCCGTGAACAATCTTACTTCAGGCTGAAATTCTCCCGGATAAACTCCCGCCGCGCGGTCATTTCCTCATAATCATAGAAAAACCGGATCTTCTCTTCCGCCACCGTATCGCCCTCCGGCTTATCTCCCAGAACAAACAGCGCAAATGTCTCCGCGAAATCCTCCCGGATGTCGGTGCCCGCATAGCTGTCCACATACTCCTGCGGCTTCTCCTTATACCTCTCGATGCCGCTTCTTACATCCTGTCCGGCCCAGAATTTCTCATAATACACCCGCAGATAGGCGTCCTGCGCAAACGCCTCATCCTGATACATCATAACCGGCAGCGTGTCGTCCGCCGCCCGCGCGGTACCGCTCACATCCACCTGTCCCGCGTTCTCCGCCAGCGCATGACCATACTCATGAACCATGGTCTTCAGCGTCTTATTATAATCCCGCCATACGGCCTCTCCGTCTTCAAACGCGTCCGCCACGTCGATGGAATACTGCATGCGGGTATTGTCATCATAGGAAATACCGGCCGTCATACCGGTGGAATTATGGTATCCATCTGTATACAGCTGCAGTTCGATCATCGGCCGGTCCTCCGGCCAGACCACCTGCAGCGCCATTTCCAGCATCAGAAGGTCCTGCTCCGGATACTGGGCCGTCTCATACGCCTTCTGCTCCAGCGCGGAAAGCTCCTCGCCAAGCGAATACGCATTTCTGAGATCCTGGCCGTAATTATCATCCAACACATAGACTTTGTATCCGCCGTCCTCCAGCGGGGCCACGGCAGTGTATTTGTGGTAAATGGGATCATCCCAGCTGGTCTCGCCGCCGTACTCTTCGCCAGTCCCCGTAGGTTCCCCAAGAAACGCCGTCAGCGTCTCCACCGCCTGCTCCATGGTCTGCCCTGTGGCCTCCTCATAAGGGATGTCCACTTCCTCCAGGAAACCATTCCGGTAATAGAAATCCGTAGGGATCTGCTCTTCCATGCCGAACCACCGGATCGGGTAGCGGACCGTCTCCGTCTTATCTCCATATTCATTGGTTCCGGTCTCGGCCGTCTCTCCGGACAGACCCATCATATTCTCCACGAAATTCCGGTCATTGCCGAACCACAGGGACGTATCCGCCTGAACCGCGTAACCCAGATTCGGACTGACCGCCCGGGAATCCGCCGCGTAGGAATCCGCCGGATCCGCCATAAGCACTTCCAGCGCGTCCGCCAGATACCGGGCCGCCGCCGCGCACACCCGGGTATCGATCAGATCCGGCGTATCCAGGATCGAATGATTCTCAAAGGAATAATCTCCCTGCTCCAGCAGCACCGCCGGGATCCCGGCGCTGACAAAGGAATTGTGGTCGCTTAAAGCCTCCCTATAAATCTCCTTCTCCAGGACCACGCTGTCGCTGTCAAACTCCGCCCCAAGCAGAAGATTCGCCAGAAACGTTCCTTTCCCGTCCACCGTACAGAGCTTCAGGGAATCACTGCGCTTATAGCCGATCTCGTCGACCTGGATCTGCCCCAGCACCCGCGCCTTCTCCTCTTCTGTCAAAGACTCCGCATAGTACCGCGAGCCTACACGGCCGTCCTCCTCGCCGGAGAAGCTGACAAACCGCAGCTCCGTGTCCGTGGGAACTTTCGCCAGAAGCCTGGCCGTCTCCAAAAGCACCGCCACGCCCGACGCATTGTCGTCCGCGCCGGCGATCCCCGGCTTCGCGTCATGATGGGCGCCAATGATGACGATATCCGCGTCCGCCGCGCCGCTGTCTGCATGGCGCACCGCAATCACATTGGTTCCCGAAATGGCAGAGTCCGACTCCCGGACCGGTTCCTGCGCAAACGGCATCTGGGTAGTCTCATAGCCGAGGGCGCTCAGATACTGATCGATATATTCGGCAACCGCTTTCTCGCCGGCTGTGCCGGTGGAATGGGGCTGCGATGTGATCGTTTGGATCGTTGATTCGATGCGGGAGGCTGAATCCTCGGAGGAATCCGGCTGCGCTTCCGACTGGTCCTGTCCGCCGGATGCGGCTGTGTCCGCTGCGCCTTGCCGCTCGGTCCCTGTTCCGACATTTCCCTGTTCTGCATCGGTATTCGCCTGTGCTGCATCGGTATTTTCCTGCGCTGCGCCCGACACTTCTGCTTCTGTACCTTGAGCCGCCCCGGCTTCTTCCGCGGCCGTCGTCACCTCCGATGGCGCCGGCTCCTTCTGAGCGCTGTTTCCGCAGGCGGACAGCAGAACCATCGTTGCTGCCACAGCCAGAACACAGAGGACACGTCTTTGGCGGTCTCTTTTGCATACTGATATAATTCCGGAGCAAAACGCGCCTCGGATATTTATCTTTCCCATCACATTCTCCTCCTGCCTTCTCCCATATGGCTTTTCTTTCGCCTTTTCTATTATGAATCTGTTCCGGGAAAAGGTCAAGAGCTAAATCTCTTGCGTACGGGCAGAATATCCCCCGGATGCGAGCAGAACGTCACCAACATTCCATCCGCGTGGAAATACAAACTAATCTCTACGACACCACTTCTGCAGTATCAATCCTATTTACGAATATTGCCATGAATCACAGGGCGGATGCATCGCCGATGCCCGCCCGGAAGCCCGTCATACGACAGGCTCTAGATAAAATGATCATCTAAGAACACTGATATGATTCTTCACACTCGCGCCCGGCCATGCCGGGCTTGCTTCCGTCAGATTACTTTCTCTACAGGTGGTATTTCTCAAGCATCGCCGCCAGAAAATCCGGTTCCTGACTCAGACGCGGGATCTGGTCATTCTCCCCGGCCGCAGCCATAGCCTCGATCAGCCGGAGAATGCGGACTGTCGCTTCTTCGCGGCCGACTGTCAGCCTTTCTTCGCGCCCCTTCTTCTCACGTTCCCTCAGAAGTTCTTCAAACAACATATACCTCGCCTCCCAAGTCCTGCTCTGCTTCAGACTCACGACACGCTCATGCAGCTTACGCACTTTTGCGTCATTTGTCCTGCTCACATACCCGTCGGTGGAATCTTCAATGTAATGCAGAAGATTCACCAACTCCGCCGGCACATCCGCCTCATTCGTCCCCTTCGTGCTGAGGAACACCCTCACCGCTCCGTCTCCCAGCGGGAAATCCTCCTCACGGCACCGGTTCTCAAATGTATACCGGTACCTTCCGCGCTCAAACGGATCAAACGTACAGATGAACACCACATAAACCGGCTTCAGCTCCGAAAATTCCTGTCCCGGCTTCAGCGACATCACATCCATCTCCGCCTGGTGGAAACGGCTTCTCTGCGGCAGCGACGTCCGCTCCCCGTTCTCCATCTCCATGTTATAACGGACTTCCGCCTCATCGCTTAAGAACACATCGAGCCGCAAGCTTCGGAAATCACTGCTGTACAGAAATGTATGCTCGACGTTCACCTTCACTCTGCCCACTTTGATACCAAGCAAAGTCTCCACCAGCAGCTTGCTGGTCTCCTCGTCTTCCGCCGCAGCGGCGAACAGAAAGTAATTCGACAGGTTAAGATCCTGAAATCTTGTTGCCATATATATCCCCCTCTTTCTTTGACATTTCCAGGGGATATCCTGCCAGGAAATATTGTAACACATTACGACCGGTTTTGGAAGATGTGTGGAAGAATATTTGATCTGACTTTCTTTGTGACTCGTGAAATACTATTGACACAATCTCTTCGTTTTTTTATTATGAATCGGTTCCAGAAAAAGGTCAAGCGCAAAATATCTTACATATGCGCAGAATATCCCCCCCTGAGAACAACTTTAAATCTGTGATGCTATCATTGCAGCACCAAAATAAATTGCAAGTACTGCTATGAATCTCAGGCTAGATATATCATCGAAGATCGATGCCGGCCCGGAAGCCCGCCATGCGGCAGGCTTAAGATAAAATGAATGAATAAGATTACTGATAATTCTTCGCATGTACACCCGGCGGAGCCAGGCTTATTTCCATCAAATTACGTTCCTCTATAGGTGGTATTCCTCAAGTATCGCTGCCAGGAATTCTGACTCCTGACCAATGCGCATCATGTTCGGTCAGTTTCCGCCTCCTCTCTCCTTGCCGCACAGATGCACAGCAACACCCACATCACCGGTGTGGAAATCGGCTGGTTGATATTCACCACCGCCTGCGCATGATAACATATCACCGCAAACAACGCCGCCATCGCCAACGGATTATCTAGCTTTTTCTTCACCGTCGTCCACACAGTACTAAAAAATATCCCCAGATACGCCAGCAAGCCAAATGGCCCAATCGTCACAAAATACTGCAGATACTCGTTATGCGCGCTGTCAAACCGCACGCCTTGTGTGCTGATCATCTCCTCCCAATTATTTATCCGTGTCACAATGCCAAATGTGTCTGGTCCATAGCCAAATATCTTCTGGAGTAACGGAAAGTCTTTATAATCCTCCACCGCGATACGCCATGCATAACCGCGCCCTGTCCCCCATCCATCATTGAACTGCAGATACTCAAGCAGCCCGCCATACCGCTCCATATGTCCGGTCACATTCACATCATACAACGCATATACTACAGCCACAGCCACCAATATGATCACGATCCACCAGGCGCGCGCCAACCAAAGGGACGGCTCAGGCAGACAGAAATTCTTTAATTTCGAGTTCCCGTACCTTTTACACGCCCACATGATAATTTCAATACCATACATACATAAAACAGCCACCCACAGGATCCATATGATCGGATAGGTCTGCAGGAATTCAAGCAGGTACTTGTAAATGCTTCCCATATCCACATAGTTGATTCCATACCGCTCTGTCACATAGCCGATCACCTGCACTGATGATAAGAACATCGCCAGCAGAAGAAAATACTTTTTGATACCCTTTTTGCTGCGGAACAGATACAGCGGCAGGAAGCCAAAGAACGCCGCCAATGACAGGTATGCATTATCGCTGGCGCCTGTCACCAATGCAATAAACGATATCACTACGCAAAACCCATGCCATATATTCCCGAGAATTCCGGCATCAACCGCAAACAATACCCCTGCCACTGCCATGACCAGCGCAACACAGGATGCATATGTGTTGATATTTCCGATCGTAGACGTAAATGTAAAACGTTGTTCCGGCATCATCTGCGCCTTGAAACGCAGGATATCCATGCCAAAGAAATCCGTAATTCCATGCAGACACATAAGCAATCCTGCTATAAGGAATGCTTCCAGATGCAGTTGTTTAGGATGATAATACCTAGACAGGCAAAAATAGACTGCCGCATACAGAAGAATCAGAAAGGCTCCCGAATACCGTCCCTCATTCCCCCAGAATGCCTCATACAGAAATGGTGACAACATGGCGGAAAGCAGTGTAATCAGAGCGAACAGGATCACACAGATATCCGTGATACCAAGAACAGCTTTTAATTTCTTCTTTTTCATCTTTTTCATTTCCTTTGCGACTAGAGGAATCATAAGCAGAGCATATATCCCAAACAGAATCAACATACTAACAGAACAGACCATGAAATAATAGTACTTTGTCTGCAGTATATCAAAATAATAGTCATGATATACAAGGAACTGGCCTATTAAGACAGCCAGAACAAATAAACTAGTAGTAAAAAATAAAAAAGCAGGATACCGCCTGCTCATCTTTTTCCTCCTCGCCATACCAAATCACCTACTTTTTAATTACATTTTATAATTTATATTGATTCTTCTTCATTTTCTGATACTTCGCAAGCCTTTTTAGATGTTCTTCGCCGTTTCCTAATTTTTTTCTTTACAAATAATCTTTTCAACTATAACTGTCAATTTTCTGTTATTATTGTTTCGTCACATAAATAAATCTAAGAAATTTGCCATCATCCTAACGTCCCAACCTTATACAACTTAAGTCATGACACTGTTAGCCTTACCTTCCATGAACCGCTCTTAAGCCATCTGCTTTGCCGCCTGTGCCGACCTCACCAGCTCCTGCTTCATCCGCAGTATTGCTATCGATAACGGACTTACGAAGTGGTAGAGCCTCTCTGGCATCTGTTCTTTTGATTCTTTATAACTCTTTCTCTGCTTCCTGCATCTACCACATCACATTCCACACAAAATGAATACGCGTTGCGTCCCTTTGCCATTCTATTACGCAATTCTGCAAACTTATCATTCTCCCATACGTCAAATATGTTTTCTTCATTCAAATCACCGAAACTGGTTACCTCAAAACAGTCATTGCAGCACATCCCAACTTTTCCATCTGGAAACACAATCATATCTGTAAACGGATAAATACACGACGAATTCACACGATTATTTTTATGCGGCTTATTAGGCGCCGCTCCTGCCCTTGTCGCCAATATTTCTTTACTGTATCTCCTTGCAATTAGTATTTCAATATTCTTAAATTCTGCTTTATTATGCCGGATATAATAATATAACTCCTTAATATTCGGACTCAACTTATACTCTTCACTATAATCATTCACAACAAGTTCATCAACCAAGTGGGCCATTTCCCTTAATTTTTCAACATTAAGCAGCGTTCCATTTGTTATAATGCAGATTCTGCATTTGGGAAGTCTGGTTTTAATATCCATTACCCAACCGGTCAAGCGTTTATCCAATAATGGTTCATTGTTCACTTGTAAGAAAATACTACCCCCCAATTTTTTTCGACAAGTTCCATAATAACTTTATCAAATAGTTCTTTTTTCATCTTTTTATAAGGTCTTTTATCTGATCCGATAGCAGCAGGACAAAAGGAACAGATTCCATTACAACGATTAACTGTTTCAAACATCAGAAACATAAACGGTGGTGTTTCTTTCGCAGATAAAAAATTATTGATATATTTTTGTATTTCTTTTCTTCTGACCTTTTCTACAATGGAAAGAACAATCCAAGATGTTAAATTTGAATGGTTCTTTCTCATCCACCATACTAAAGGTCCTCCAAAGTTTCGAATCCTAACTGACAAGCTTTCCCTCCAAATGTTATTTAATATCAAATCATATCGTTTCTAATTCTCTGATAGAATTATTTTTAAATTCATCCATAATCAACATAAATCATTTGGACACCTTCATAATATCATGAAGTAATCTGTTTCCCGTTTCGCTCACCCATAAATTAGTAACAAAGAGAGGCCCTTCGTTTTTCGTTATGTCCATATTTTAAAATTATTATACTTATATTAATTTATTCTAGAGCCAAAACGATAAATTTGTAATATACCCTTTTGTCTTTCATGTTCTATATTCAGTTGCTTTTTTGAATACCCATCTATTCTGAAACTGAAAACTTATAAAAAAGAGGAATCCCTCTACAAGTACTTTACTAACTATTATATTCCACTGCCAAAAATCTACTAATATACTAATAGAAACAGCTGCTAAAGAAGATTGCATAAAGCATAATAAAAAATATCTTAGTATTACCATTCTCTTCAACTCTTGATAACCAAAGACGAACTTTTTATTTATCATGAATGAATATATACATGATACAATTTTGGCTATATATGTAGAAATAATGATATATACCTTTGGCAAAATACCTCTTAGTAACGCAAGAAAGAAGAAAAATGCTATAACATCAACGGTAAAAGCAGATAATGACGAAAATGAATACTTTAATATCGTGGAATATATCCTAATCGAATCACTTAAAGGGTTAAAATGCGACGAGGCATTTCCATCTATGTAAATTGTTTTTATCGGAAATTGTAGTATTCCTACGCCTTGTTTATATATCTCTAACAAAACGCTACTTGCATATTCATACCGTTCCCCTGGTGTTTCAAGCAGTACTGGAATCAATGAAGCTGGAATTCCCTTTAGGCCAGTCTGAGTATCTTTAATATCTAATCCACAGAAAAATTTGAAAATAAAAGCAGTACATATATTTCCTACCCTACTGCGGAACGGTACGCTTCCAGTAGAAAAATCACGAATCCCAAGAATAAACTTTTCATTATTATTTCTTAATAGAGTTGCGCAACGGTTTATATCGTCAATATGATGCTGACCATCGCAATCACACTGTATAATTCCTATGGTATTTTCATAGCACCCTACCATTCTATTTTCCGTAAGATAATAGTTAAACCCCGTTTTATATGCACGCCCTTGACCAAGATTAATACTATGTCTGAGGACATAGCATTTATATTTGACCTCTGCTTCCCGGAAAAAGCAATCTGTATCACTCCTGCTTCCATCATTAATAACTATAATATTATTATACCCAGCACTGACGAGTTTCTGAAGAAATTCAATAAACTTATAATCCGGATTATATGCAGGAATAATAATCACTATATCATCATTGTTCTTCTCCATTTTCCAACCTCCTTGTACCATATATACCTAAAATAAAAAATGGCAGGGCAAAAACCAATGACAGTATATATCTGAAGTAATTATTCGCCGGAACAATTATCAATCCAACCACTATCATAAAAAATGGAAAAGAATATAAACAAAAATCATATCTTCTTTTTTTCAATGCAACAAGCAACACAAAAAACAATTGCCAGACCCACATGCCACAACGTGTAACCAAGTTAATTATAGGAGTTTTCTGTAATAAATCAACAAACAAGCCGTACGCTGACAAATCAAATATATTATAAAACTGTAAATCTGGTAGGGCATCTTTTACCGATATATATACATCATGGACTCCAATAACTGTGAATGGTTTAACAGACTCCCATTTCATAGGGGTAAAATAGCCCCAGCATTTCGCGCAAATTGCATCAATAAAGCATAAAGGATGGCGTCTAAACATGTTCCAATACATCTTCATAAATCTGCGCTTATTCCCCTCACTAATCGTATCTCCATGATATATTCCATTTATTATTGGATCAACAATATTAGGATTATATTTTGTAGACATGTTCTCATATGATAACATAAGATTTATAGTCTCTTTATCTGTTTCTGTCACTTCATCTGGATATAAAGTCACAAATCTAGCAATCTGCTGAAACTGTATATTCCAACTATCTCTTGAAATATTATCAATACTTACTCCCAGAGCTGGCAACATACAATTACTCCAGAATAAAATGGTTACAATAAAAACACACTCTCCAAAAAAAGTCCTTATCCTAATTTGAGATGGAACAATAACTAATAGAACAAAGCAAAAGCAAATTGCAACGTATATACCTGCATTTCTGAGCAGACATACACCCAATAATGCGAGGATACAGAAAAGGATATTCTTGGGTTTCTTTATCCAATTAGGTCTATTTTTCTCATTCCATAAACAGGCTAATGATAAAAGCAAAAAACATGACCAATTTGTGTCTTTTCCTAACGCAGTAATATATATAGGATAAACAGGTAACAAACCATAAATAAGAATGCCAAACCAAATGATTTTCTCATTTTTATTCGGTCTATAGAGCAATAACAACATATAAGCAATTACCGAAGAGGCTAATAGCATCTGAAAACAATTGTATAAAAAAATACCCAAATTCACATTGCCAATCCAATCTCCTATTCTTATGGATCCGCCAATCAAAATTGTCTGAAGTATGGGATTCCAATTTTCAAGTTTTTTAATTCCATACATCTGTAGTATAGAAGAAGCACAATCATACCACATTGAACCCGGATATAATACAATAAGATATGGCATCCATAAAACAATCAATAGAGTAAAAACGAGTATAAATACTTTTAGGTCTGAAAAGGCATTGACTGTATTGGATATATTACTGATAATTCCTGAAAACATATAATCAAGTATGATAATCGCTACTTCAATCATTATCCAACTGCAAAAAAATAAGAGTATTCTCATAAATGAAACTTTACAAAATATAGTCTGACAATTTGACAAACTAATCCCCGCATTCAGAAATATGTTTAAAATAAAAGAAATAACTATCTCCGCAATTATCGCAGTCTTACCTGCTCTATCATACTTGTTAAGCATTATAAACTATCCCTTCTAGATGCGTTTTCCAATTGCTTTCTTTATCCCAGCCATTGCCTTTTTCTCTTATATTCTGCAAATAGTGAAAACACACCAATCCTTTCGCATCAATCTCTCCGAAACAGATCCCGGGTATATACCTTATCACTTACATCATCAAGGCAACTATCATAACGATTCGCTACAATTACATTGCTCATCTGCTTAAACTGTCCTAAACAATTAACTACCCGACTTCCAAAGAAGCTGCTTCCATCTGATAATGTCGGTTCATAAATAATTACAATTGCTCTTTTTTCTTTAATGCGTTTTATTACTCCCTGAATTGAGCTCTGTCGGAAATTATCAGAATTACTTTTCATCGTCAGACGATAAATGCCTATTACTGTATCCCTTTTTGGTAATTTGTCCTCTTGATTCTTTTCTGAATAATAACCTGCTTTTTCTAGTACTCGGTCGGCAATAAAATCTTTCCGAGTCCGATTACTTTCCACTATAGCTTGAATTAAATTTTCTGGTACATCCGTATAATTCGCTAACAACTGCTTCGTGTCCTTCGGCAAGCAGTATCCGCCATACCCAAAAGAAGGATTATTATAATGAGAACCAATTCGTGGATCAAGGCATACTCCATCTATAATTGATCTCGTATCCAATCTTTTTACTTCCGCATAAGTATCCAATTCATTAAAAAAAGCAACTCTCAATGCCAGATAAGTGTTAGCAAAAAGTTTCACTGCTTCCGCCTCTGTAAAACCCATATACAATGTTTCTATATTCTTTTTAGCAGCTCCTTGTTTAAGCAAATCAGAAAATATATGTGCGGCCTCAATTAACCGCTCATTTTCCATATCTGTTCCTACAATAATGCGTGAAGGATATAGGTTATCATATAATGCTTTGGATTCCCGTAGAAACTCAGGACTAAATAAGATATTCTGATTACCCGTCTTCTCACGAATGTAGAATGTAAAGCCAACTGGAATTGTGGATTTAATCACAATAATCGCCTGTGGATTGCACTTTGTTACCATGCGAATAACCGCCTCTACCGCAGAAGTATCAAAGAAATTTTTCTGACTATCATAATTGGTCGGCGTTGCAATCACAACCATATCCGACTGCGAATATGCGCTCTCAGCATCCAGTGTGGCAAATAGATCCAATTCTTTCTCTGTCAAGAATTTCTCTATGTATTCATCCTGAATCGGAGATATTCGTTGGTTAATCATGTTTACTTTTTCAGGAACAATATCTACTGCAGTTACATGATTATACTGAGATAATAAAACAGACAGTGAAAGACCTACGTATCCCGTCCCTGTAACTGTGATTTTCATATCTAAATGTTTACCTCCTGTATTCATAATAACAATTCCTGTGTCCAGCTTTTCTTAAAGCAGCAAAACAAATTCCTATCAATATATACAAAGTGCTTTCACCCAAAAACGTATAACTTAGCATAAGTTTAACAACGGAGGCAGTAAAATAAATGACTATGTAATATCTATATATCTCTGAATCTGTCTTTCTATAGGACTGAACAACCAACCCAAACAATAAAATGAGCATAGAACATCCCAATAAAATGCCATAAGAATTAATTATCTCTAAGATAAAATTGTGGCTATAACTCGTATCATTTCCCCCGAACAGTTTTCGATCACTAAAAAGGCCTGTTCCCAAAAGCGGGTGAGATTTAATATTATCAATCGTAACCTTGTAGATACTCATTCTCCCAGTGCCCTCAAGAACATTACGACTCTCTATAACATATTTGAAAAAGCGTGTTGATAGGTTGTGCCTTGCAAAAACCGGATATAATGCAACCGCAATACTACGAAGGTTAAGTAACACTATAATTCCTGTCAAAATTAAAAGCATAATACCCACTTTTTGTTTCGTGCTTCCATTCTTTATATACATAAACATACAAAAACATCCAAATAAAGCAGTACATAGAATTGGTCCTCTTGTACCGCACATAATCAGGTAACCACCCCCTATTACTGCCATAATAAAACTAATAATTGTTCTTTTTCTAAAAAACTCATAAACAATAATCATTAACGATGGTATAGCATAATAGGCAAAACCCATATAATCGATATAATCATGATGCGTTGTACTTATTCTCGAATAATAGAATACCAAGTAACATAATAAGAAAATAATATAAAAGCAGGAAACCCAATAAATAAATGCATGGTTTTTTTCCAGATCAATTATACCACCTGCAATAATCATAGGAATAAATATAAAAAGGAATGATCTGATTACACTATTTAAGGGTACTTTAAAAAAAATAATATTCAAAAAAGAAAAACCCCAAACAATTATAAATGTCAGTATTTCTATTTTACTTAGCTTTCCCTTTTGTTTATATAAGATTCCAACCACTACTATTGCTGCAAACATTACACCTATAATACTTATCAAAACATTTCTCGAAAAAATAGAATTATAAAAAGAATAAAAGATAGTAATAAAAATAAACGACCATTCCCATATCCGTTCTTTTACTGTACCTTTTATTTTAATTTTCATTTTTTTCTCTCTCCTTGACAATCATATTGATTCGCTATATGAACCATAACTTTCTATTATTATCTATTTATAACTGGTTATACATCCTTATGCAGATTGCAAGTATTAAATTCAAATGGTATTTAGCTAAAAAGTAAAATATCCGAATTCTAAAAGGAAAACTTTTTTCTCCCTTCTCACTAAATAACACTTCAAATATTTCATGGCGCCTGATTTCAGCAATCCGGTTGGCAGATTCCAAAATCTGCATATTTTTTGTCTCACTCAACACAGTAGATATAAATGCAATGTTCAATTCATACTGTATCTCCCTTTTCATTTCCAAAGTCAAAACTTCCTTATGTGCAAACCAAAACTGTTTCCTAGCTTCCAAAAACGGTTTCCATATTTCTAAGCCATATGATACAGATTTGCTTTGAATATGATTAAGTCTATAATTATACAGTGGTTCGTTAATATATATGATACTTTTAGAGTCACAAAACGCATACATGTTAAATATATTGTCCTGCATTCTTCTCAATCTAGGATCGAATAAAATATTATGATTTTTCAAAAAATCAAGACGATATAGTTTCCCCCATGGTACACCTATGGCTGTATATCCTTTTCCGTCAGGTTTGCCTAAATTACCATTAAGCAATTGTAAAAAAAGTTTCTCTCTTTCTTCTTTTGTCTGTGCTTTAAACGAAGTCTCAAAAAAAAAGTCTTCATACACATATTGTTTTTTAAACGCCTTACAACAACAACAAATTATATCAGCCCCTCCCGCCTCGTCAATCAGCCGTTCAACTATATTATTATCAAGATAATCATCCCCATCGACAAACATTACATAATTACCGCTTGCTTCCGCTATCCCACGATTACGTGCCACCGAGACACCAGAGTTGGATTGATATATATATTTAATACTCCCATATTTATCATCCCACGCTTTTGCTATAGCCTCCGTATTATCTGTTGAACCATCATTGACAATTATAATTTCCAAATTAGGATACGTCTGACCTAATACACTCCTGATGCATTGCTCAAGATATCTACCTGCATTATAAGAAGTAATAATAATACTTACTAAATCTGACATACTTCCACCTTATTTCCATATCGATTATATTTTCAAACAATTATTTTCATGCAAACAGGTTACCGCAATAACGCGTATAATATGGACAGCAGTTTAAATATGAGTTTATTTCCACTTCTCAGCCAACGAATATACGCATTTTGTCTACCCACATCATCATAGAATTCTGTTGAATATTCCTTTACCCTAATATCCATTTCTCTCATATTTTGAACTATATTATCGTCCGAGGGATTGCGAAGATAAATATTATATAAAGAGCGTAAAAAAATGCAGATACTGCTTTTAATATACTTTTCCGTATATCCTTCAAATATCTGCTCATGCGCATCATAATAATCCACGGAATCGCAAAACACTTTGAAATACATCTGTACATTCTTTAATGCGTTCGATGCATCTACACTCTGCGTTTTTTGTCCAATCAAATACCAATAAACCGGATAATCCAATATTGTTACCGTTCTAATATAAGGGATTGGAAAAAGAACATACTGAAAGTCTTCATAGAAGCATTTTTCTGTAACAGTTATATAATTATCCTTTAATATACTCGTTTTATATGTAATCGTATGAAGTACAGGACGGAGTCCTGATCTCAATGCTGTTTCCAATAAAGTTTGAGGTCCCAAATGTGAAAACTTACTATTGCTACTGTATTCTTCATGACCTGCCTGTTGATCGACAGTAACCATTGAGTTAATAACCATATCGTCATTACTTCTCTCCAAATCTCCAACTAACCGAACAAGATTCTCCGTATTAACCCAATCATCCGCATCTACTACTTTAAAATACTTTCCTTGTGCCTCTCTAATTCCTCTATTAATTACAGAGCCGTGACCACCGTTCTCTTTGTTGATCAAGCGTATGTATCCTGGATAAGATCTTTCATAATAAAATGCTTTTTCAGCTGTCTTATCTTTGCTGCCATCATTAATGATAAGAATCTCCACTTTCTCATATAATCGCTCATCCAAAAATGTTTTCATATTCTTATCAATGAACGTCTCAGTATTGTATGATGGAATAACAATTGTCAGTAATTTCACAGATATTTCTCCTTATCAAATCATATTAACACCTGATTTCAAAATCTTCCATTTTCTGCCCAGGGAATATACAAAATATATTTTCCATCTTTGGGAATATAGCTAACTAAGCTAATAGTCCACTTACTTTGTAGTAAAGAAATCCTTTTAGGGTGCAGGCAGCGATATGTCCATCACCATAGCTCCATCCTTATCAGCCACATAAAAAGGGGGTGAAGCTGTAAAAATCCCACCAAAAAAGGGCCTTCACGCTCCTCCCTGACCATGATACTCCCAAAATCCAATCTGAAAACGGCCTTCGTTCATCAGATCTGGGTGAGGTATGCCATTTTTATGTTTTCATCGATATCAGATTCCTCCAAACCGTTGATTTTACGTGGTTTTCTCAGGGTTTGTCACCAACTTTTAGAGAAGAGCCCGCTTTATCTCATAGCTCCTACACACCATTTCCACACTTAAGTCGGTATAATCTGATGTAAACTCAGTATTCCCAAAGTAAACTTTAAGCATCTTACCTTTTCACAATCATAGTCTGTAATCCTCTCAGTTTTCCACTATATTGATACTGTATCTTCTCTTGTAACTCTTTTATATTATGTATAGCATAAAAGCGAAAATAATTGTCTTATAGCTATACTATGTTTTCGTCATTTAAAAAGGAGTTCCCATAACTCCCGTTAATATTCCCCTAACCTTCTCCACCGCATCAAAGAACCCTCTGTACTCCTCCGCTTCCCACCTCTCCCTGATCCTCTGCTGCACTCCCGCTGGACCCACGACAGACGGCACGGAAAGCGATACTCCCCGCACACCATGCTCCCCCAATAACGGCGATGTAACAGACGCGATCATCAGCCTCTGGTTCAGGATCGCGTCCGCCAGATGGCACACACAGGTCGCGATCCCGTAATGGGTCCTGCCCTTTGCCTTTATGATCTCCGCTCCCATGCCTCTCGTCCGCTCTGCGATCGACGCCCGTACCGATTCGTCCCAGGGCAGCGACATCTCACTGCAGTATTCGCCGATTGGAATGCCGCTTACCGTCACACGGCTCCAGACCGGCACCTGTCCGTCCCCGTGCTCCCCGATCAGATACCCGCTCACCACACCCGTACTCAGTCCAATATAGTCGGCAATACACCGCACAAAGCGGGAGGTGTCCAGAATGCAGCCTGAACCGAATACCATGCCATTCGGCAGGTCCATCCATTCGCTCACCTTCTGCGTCAGGATGTCGACCGGGTTGGAAATGATTAGGATCACCCCTCTTGTGTAATGCGGGCGGACAGAATCCACGACGCCATGCATGGTTTTTACGTTCTCTTCCGTAAGATCCAGGCGCGACTCCCCCGGCCGGCGGTTGCGCCCAGCCGTTATGATGATCAGGTCGCAATCGCGGCAGTCGGAATAGTCCCCGGCGTACAGATCGGCAGTCCCCATGGATGGAAGGCCGTGGCGGATATCCCGGGCCTCTCCTTCCGCCTTTCCGACAGCGGTGTCGATCAGTACGATCTCCCTTGCTATATCCCTCAATGCGAGGGCATAGGCAATGGACGATCCCACGTACCCAGCACCGATGATTGCCGCCTTCCTGTTTCCTACCGTATATCCGTGTCTCATACCGTCACCCCACCTCCCCCCGCAGCAATCACCCTTGTCAGTCTCTCATACAGGTTATACCCATCCCAGATCAGGTCAAAATCCATGGTCTTCCCCACCTGTACCACCCGGTCGACCCCGCGGATCCCCGATGTCAGCAGCGGCATGAGCATCTCCCTGTTCCCGATATAGGAAATAGTCTGACAGTGCTTATCATCGCACAGCCCCTTCAACTCCAGGACATCCGCACAGTCATACTCAAAGAAATACCCGGAATTGTCCTTCAGCTCCATCAGCCCGTCCAGTATCCGCTGCACTTTCACCCGCACCAGGCGGTTATCCGTATGGGGCTCCACTATGACTGCGGAAGCCGTCTCCATCCCATACACCGCAGCCGCCAGGCAGCTGCTCATCAGCTTGTTGACACCCTGGATCGGCTGGAAGACATACTTCCTCGCAACAAGCCCGTAGAGCCTCTGCCAGAACTCCGCCTTCGCCTCCTCAACTCGGCCGTTCTCCCCCATCCACGCCACCAGCCGCGGGCTAGTGCATGCGTTCTGGTCCGTCAGGTAAGTGTCGTTATAGAAATCCTCCGCTGCCCGCTCCTTTTCCCGCTCATCCAGATCCAGATAGTTTCCGGCATCAATCACTGCCAGCGAGAATCGGTCAGCGAATGTGACCTCCCCGGCACGAGGCGCCAGCGGCGACTTCCGGATCTCCGCGATCGTATCGTCCCCGCCCCAGATGATCCTCGTATCCGCCAGCGCTGAGAAAAGGTCGTTGACTGCCTTCTCACGGCCATACCTGACCAAGCATACATACGGTCTCAACCGGGCATACCTTTCCCCTGCCAGCACCTCCCGAAATGCCCTGTTGATGATGTCCACCTGCGGGAATTCCTTTGTCGGTATCCGGACGATGTTGGCATTGCCTGTCAGGAGACCCGCCGTCAGGGAATACGCGTAGTTCACCGGCACATTGGACGGGGCGATATGGAATGCTGTACCCCTTCCAAGGCGGATGTCCCCATCCTCCCTGTGGAAACGCTCTTTCAGCTTCAGGGCTGACGATTTTCGGATCCAGAAGGCATAAGTAACCACGTCCGGGTACTGTTTCGCTTCACGGTCCGTCATCAGGGAGCGCGAGACATCGTTCAGCATATCGAGCATTTCCGCCGCGAACGGCTCCAGAGCCGGGATATCCGGTATCCTCCCCACAGTTTCCTTATTTCCAACCAGAAAGGAGACGCCCGCAAGCGCCTCCATCATATCCTTTTCCAGCATATCGCCTCTCCATTCAAGTGGTTATCACCGGAATTTCGCCGCATATGTATCGCTGCAGCCCCGGATCTCCGCGTCCTTCAGTCTCCCGACCACTTTGAAATACCTCCCTCTTCTCCCGCACGGGCAGTCGTCCTCCCCCAGAAGGATCCCTTCGTCTTCCGTCAGGAGCGAATGCCCCGGGTAGGATTCCGGCAGGACGGACACCACCTGGATGATGCCCTGCTCATCGGTCCCGCACTCTGAGAAATCAAGAGGTCTCCTCATGATCACGTCCGAGAAAATACTTGCATGCAGATGCCCATACTCGCACTGCATATAGATGCAGCCCGTCTGCTCTACCATGCCGTAATAATCATGGATCCGGTCCAGTCCGCATACATCATTGAGCCTCCAGTGGAACTCCTCCGGGCTCACTGCCTCGCCCGCCAGCTTCTTCCAGCCGCCCCCGTGGATCAGGATCCCTCTCGACAGGTCGAAGGTGATACCGTCCTCCTTCAGCCGCACCAGCTCCTTATAGAAATGCTGCCAGACCATGAATGTGAAGCCGAACAGCAGGATATCCTGCCCTTTATACTTTTCAAGGAACTCCGCCAGTCCCTCCACGTCCAGCTTCATGTCGTCATCCAGCGCATAGATCCTCTTTGCCCCGAAGATGGAAAAGCCCAAGATCCCGGCGCCCCTTGCCGAGAACATCCGCCTGTCCTTCACCACGGACGGGCAGTCCAGGATGACCATCGGCATCCGGGAAGAACCGGTAAAATCCGATACGATCTTCACCATGGTCTTCTGCTGGTTCGCGGACGTGGTCCTGTCGAGATAGATCTTCGACACGGCCTGCCCGGAGGTTCCGGAAGACGTCATGGTCTTTACGACCTCCTCCTGCGGGACGCTGCGCAGGGACAGCTCCTTGAACAAACGCACCGGCAGGAACGGCAGGTCCTTATAGGTCCGCACCTTCCCGTGGTCATATCCCATTGCCCCGAGGATCGCACGGTATTCCGGGCAGTTCTCCCGGTGGCGCTCCGTCAGTTCCATAAGCCGCTCCGTCAGCAGGCGCTCCTTTTCCCTGTGATTGAGGGAATAAGGCGGAATCTGCAAAATGTCATCCAGTATCATCTCATACTTCCCTTTTCTTATATTTAGACCAAATGAACACCCACTGCAACATGCTATAACCTCGCATATTTACATTTACTCGATAGTCCAGTCAGTCTCCCGTGCCAATACAGCACTAAGAACCATCCGTCCGATTTAGTCTTTCTACATTTATGTCCCAATTTTATCTGATAAATAACACATCTTTTCGGATGATATAATCTTCCATAATCCCACAGATTGCTTCCGATATGTTCTCCTCGATATACCGGTTTACCCTGTTTTTCTCTACTGCCTTGGCAAATGAAGCGAACTCATAACGGATCCCCTCACCGTCTAACTGATAAAAATACTTCCTGTTATCTGTCGGGTTCTCATACCGGATCTCAAAATAATCCGTCTTCCACCATGGAGCCGGGACATATACATAGCCTTTCGTTCCCGATATGATAAGCTCCCCCTCTGATTTCACCCCGATCCCTACCTTTATGGAGGCTATGGCATCAGGATATACAAAATCTATCCTTGTGAAATCATCATAGATGCTGTCACTGGATAAGACGTGTGTCACGATTTCCTTCTTCGTATAATTCTTTCCAAGAATCTGAAACACCGGCAGCAACGCTGTAGGCCCCCACGCTGTAATACTTCCCCACAGCTTATTCGTTTCCCCTGTCTCCTGTTCCGATATTCCCCTCAGGCTCGTACAGGTGGCCTCCACGGATACAACTTTCCCGATCGCCCCGCTTTTCAGGAGAAGGCGCAGGCGGTGGTATGCAGTTGAATAGGCAGTCCTCAACACATCCATCAGCACACAGTTCCTGTCACGCGCGATGTCATATAATTCCCTGCACTCCTCCCGGCTCAGTGCCAGCGGCGACTCGCAAAGGACATGCCGTCCCCGCATGAGCGCTTCCTTCACCTGAGCATAATGCAGCTGCGGCAGAGAATGAATGTAAACGGCATCCGACACGTCCAGCAACCGGTCAAAATCCTTTGTCACACACGGCAGTTTCCGAATCTGCTCAGACATGGCCGGGGCATTTCCTGTGCATATACCCGTCAGGACTACGCCGTTGACAAACAGCGACTCCGCCGCCACCTTATTCAGATAATCCGACTCCCCTGCCAGGCCCAGTTTCAGGAGATGGCTTTCCTTCCTTATCTCGGAACTGGAAATCCCTTCCGTCCGCTCCAGATACACGACCCTGCAGTATTCGTTCAGGTAATCGAATTTCCCTTTCCAATCCGTACCGACTGTAAAAATATCAATATCGTACCTTCGGATATCGTCAATCTTCTGTCCCTCGTACTCCTCCACTATGATCTCATCCGCCAGCCCTGTGGCACGGACCGCCTCGATCCGTTCGATCAGGGACTGCTGTACATTGATCTTCCCCCGCCTTTTGTCAAAATCATCCGCCGTGACCCCTACAATCAGGTAATCCCCGAGCGCTTTTGCCCGCTCCAGCAGCCGGATATGGCCGTAGTGGAGAAGGTCGTATGTACCGTATGTAATTACCTTAACCAACCGGCATTCCCCCCGTCACATTAGTCCCCTGACCTGCAGGTCCCTCAGGGCATCTGCAATTATACTGTTGTCTTCTTCCGTCAGGGCGCCGATATGTCCTACACGGAAAATCCGCTCCGCCAGCTCCCCGCCATTCGGACATACCCAGATCTCGTATTCGTCTTTTAATGTCAGGAAAATATCATATGCCGAAACATTCACCGGATGGAGCGGTGTAACCGCATTGGACAGCGATTCCGACACAATCTCCAAAGGCAAACCCCTGATCTTCCGGCGGAAGTCCGCAGCCAGAGCGGCTATCTTTGCTGTCTCCTTCTCCGCGCCTCCAGCCGCTTCGATCTCCCTCAGCCGTACATTGATCTGCCTTAAGATCCCGACTGCTGGTGTAAAGGGCGTCTGTCCCCGTTCACCGTTCTTCAGGGCGAGGTTCAGATCCAGGTACATACAACCACACTTGTGCCCCTGAACCCTTTCCACAGCTTCCGATGAAAGGATAATCAGGGAAACTCCGGGCGGGCAGGCCAGCGCTTTCTGTGAGCCGGTGATCATCATTCCGATCCCCATCCGTTCCATATCAATCGGGTCGGCAAGAAATGAACTGATCGCATCCGCAACCAGAAACAGCCTGTTCCGTCTGCAGAACGCGCTGATCATATCCATGTCATAAAGCACGCCGGTGGACGTTTCATGGACATTCACAAGGAAACCTGTATATCCGGCATTTTCATAAGGCTGCAGCATGTCCTTCTTCAGCGCCTGTCCTGGATCCAGCCGGATCTCCGTATATGGAACGCCATGCAGCGCACACATCTCCACAAATCGGTATCCAAAGCTTCCGCCATTGACTACTAGCACTTTATCCGTCCGGTCGAAAGCATTCATGACGGACGCCTCCATGGAGGCAGTTCCCGAACCAGTGATAAATACGACACGGCTGCCATCCCCAGCCCCAGCCATCTTTTTTACAAGGCGTTCGTTTTCAAACATTACTTCAGAAAATTCAGCCGTCCTGAAATACGGCACCTGCTCATATCCGACCATGCGCACCGCTTCGTCAGACTGAACAGGGCCTACTGTGAAATTCAGCATCTTTCTCCCTCCATAATTAAAGCCGTCCCCTCATACATTTGTTTATGTGCTTTGCAATTTCCCGGCAATTCTGCTGCATAAAGAAATGGTTCCCGCTAAACCGCAGGAACTCACTCTCCCCGACAAAATATCTCTTCCACTGCTCCATATCCGCTAGCGGCGTGTCTTCCCCGGAATAGAACACCGTCACCGGAATTTCCGTCTGCAGATCCAGATCGGCGAAATCATATTCCCCAATCATCGAATAATCCGCACGATAGACCGGCAGATACAGTCTCCAGAAACTTCGGTTGTTGACCAAAGCCTCCGGAACACCACCGAACCGGACTGTCCTTTCCCGGACTATATCGTCCAGTTCGCCGGAACTGAAGCCCTGCAGCTCACTTTTCGTATGGGGCTCATGGGCCGCCAGGAATACATGCACCGGTAGTGGCATTTCACCTTCTTCCAAAATTTTCTTCAGGATCTCCACCACCGAAATGCTCCCCATGCTGTAACCCATGAGCGCATACGGTTCCTGCCGGTCATTCAGTGCCGCACAGATACGCGGATACATGTCATCGGCCAGTTCCCTGAAATTCCGGTAAAACGGCTCCTTCATCCGCTTCCCATGGCCTGCATATTCCAGGCCGGCCAGCTCTATGGATGGAGCCAGATACGGTTTTAACGGATCAAAAAAAGAGGCCGCGCCTCCAGCATAGGTAAAGCAAAAAAGATACTTTTTCTTACCGCTCATAATACTTCGCCAGTTCTTTATATAGCGTCTTTCCCGCGTCATTCTTCGGGATCGTATCTACGACAATTATTTTAAATGCCGCCGGATTCAGGCCGGTCTTCGCCACGACGAACGCCTTTACTTCATCCGCAAGCTTGCTGTCCGTCACGAACAGGTACATATGGTCGTCCACCCCAGCGCTGGCAAAATCGGCACCGTCAAAATGCCCCTTGACCATACGGTCTATCTCATCCAGGTTCACGCGGTTCCCGTATATCTTCAGGAACCGTTTCTTCCTTCCGACGATATAATAATAACCGTCCTCATCAAACTGGGCCATGTCGCCGGTCTCCAGAACGCCGTGACGTTCATTCCCCTTAGCCAGGTCTTTCCCGCATTCCGCGTATCCCATGGTGACATTTGGCCCCTCATAGACCAGTTCCCCGGTTACGCAGGGCTCGGACACTTCACAGCCATTTACATCCACCAGACGGAATTTCCCGCCGGGGATGGCGATCCCCATGGAACCACATTTCTCCACCGCCTTATCCGCCGGCAGATAACCCATGCGGGCCGTCGCTTCACACTGGCCGTACATGACCACAAACTTCTTTCCGCTTGCCTGGGCATACTCAGCAAACTTTTTATGCAGTTCTGGGAGCAGCTTTCCGCCTGCCTGGGTCATGGTTCTAAGACTTGGGAGATCCATGCGGAAGAAACG
>CANPZZ010000015.1 GCA_947589125.1 uncultured Lachnospiraceae bacterium | reverse complement strand
TGATCCTGATCATCGTGGGCGGACTGATTTCAAGGAAGGTGTTCTATTATGATGAAAGATAAAGAGAAGAAGACGAAAGCATCCGGAAAGAATACCGATTTTGTGAAGAATAAGAAGAAGATCACGCCCGCCCGTATCGGGAGGTTTCTGATCTCCATCGTCCGCGGCGTGATCATCGTCGGGATCTGCTTCGTGATCCTGCAGCCGCTGTTCGCCAAGCTGTGCGTGTCCTTCATGGCGGAGCGGGACCTGTATGATTCCAGCGTCAAGTATATCGCCAAGCATTTCACGCTGGATAATTACAAGATGGCGATCGAGGGCATGGATTACTGGACGGTGCTGATACGGACCACGGTGCTGTCGGTGGGGATCTCGCTTCTGCAGCTGTGCTCCTGCCTGCTGACGGCCTACGGCTTCGCCCGGTTCCGCTTCCCGTTCAAGAAGCTCCTGTTCGGATGCGTGATCCTCTCGCTGATCGTGCCGCCCCAGGTCATCATGCTGCCGCTGTTTATGAAGTACCGGTTCTTCGATATTTTCGGGATCTTCCAGGCGACGACGGGAGCCAGCGTGAACCTGATCGACACCTACTGGCCGTTCGTCCTTCAGTCGGCCACCTGCATGGGCATCCGCAACGGCCTGTATATCTACATGCTGCGGCAGTTCTTCAAGGGCATGCCCAGGGAGCTGGAGGAAGCGGCGTTCGTGGACGGCAGCGGAAAGCTGCGCACCTTCGTGCAGGTCATGCTACCCAGCGCCGTGCCGATGATGGTCACCGTGTTCCTGTTCGGCTTCGTATGGCAGTGGACGGATACCTTCTACACATCCCTGTATTTAAACAGTACGAAGGTGATGTCCTCCTCCTTGAGCAATCTGGCGGTCGGCGTTTACTCGCTCTATGAGAATAACGGCGGCTCCATGAACTTCGTAAGCCCCGGCTTTGTTTCCCTGATGAACAACACGGGCACCATGCTGGCGATCGTACCGCTGATCCTTCTGTATCTGGTCTGCCAGAAGTATTTCGTGGAAGGAATCGAAAGGTCGGGTATTGTCGGATAAGAGAAGCTGTGATATAGTATTCACGGAAAAAGGGCGTTCGGGGCGAATTCCCCGAACCGCCCGGACAGCAGAATGTTAGACCCCGCAAGCGGGTTTTAGCAGAATATATTCCAAGAAAGAGAGGAAGAAAGAACTATGAAAAAAAGCATCGCAATCAAGAAGGCTGCAGCTCTTCTGATGTCTTCGGCTATGGTGCTGTCCCTGGCGGCCTGCGGAAGCAGCAATGGCGGGGGGGGCATCTGAGACTACTGCGGCAGCGACGGAAGCGGCGACTACCAAGGCTGCAGAGACGACCGCGGCGGCGACCACAGCGGCAGAGACGACTGCGGCCGAGACGGAAGCGCCCACCGAGGCGGAGCCGGAATATGATTTCGGCGGAAGAGTTTTAAGGATCGGTTCCTACTACGACATGGCGCCCGATCCCAGCGCCAACGCCATCGAGGCGGCTCTGGCCGAGAGGATCAAGTTCGTTGAAGACAATTACAACTGCAAGATCGAGTTCGTGAACCTGGAAGGCGACTACATGAACGACTATGTGACCAGCGTTCTGGCCGGCGACCCGGTCGTGGATATCGGCTACGCCGTGACCAACCGCGTGCTTCCGTCCCTGATCGAGGGCGGCATCGCGTATCCGGTCAGCGACCTGGGCGTATTTGACTTCGACGCGTACAAGTGGCGTCAGGACGTCAGCAAGGCCGGCACCTACAAGGGCAAGACCTATACCTGGTGCTTAAAGGACCCGGAGATCCGCTACGGCATCTTCTGGAACAAGACCCTGTTCGAGCAGTACGGTCTGCCGGATCTGTACGAGCTGATGGAGAACGACGAGTGGACCTGGGAGAAGTTCAAAGAGATCGCCATCGCCGGCAACCAGGATCTGGACAACGACGGTACCTATGATATCGTGGGCTTCAACGCCAGAGAGAATCTGCCCTGGTGCTTCATGTCCTCCAACGGCGTTACGGTCTGCGAGCAGACGGACTCCGGCGTCGAGATCGACCTGAGCGATCCCGCCGTTGTGGAAGCGCTGACCGCCCTGCAGGATTTCGCGACTACCGTCGATTATGACGACGACATTGACTGGTCCACCGAGAGCTGGGACGACATGATCCATTATTTCCGCGACGGCAAGGCTATGATGTGCCTGGAGGAGTTCTGGATCTCCTACAGCTATCTGAACAACGCCGACACGCCGATGCAGGACGACTGGGGCTGGGTGCCGTTCCCGAAGGGACCGTCCGCGACCGACTGGTCCTGCTACGGCAAGGAGAACGGATGCCGCATCATGCTGAACGGCATCGACAAGCCGGAAGAGGCTGCCCTGATCTATGATCTGATCACGGATCTGGCCGACACCGACGAAGAGTGGGACGACCTGATGGAAGATAAGCTGGAGAGCTGGTGCGACGACGGCGAGACCGTTGAGAACGTATCCTATATCTACAACAACGGCATCACCAACATCAACACGATCAACGGCTTCTCTGACCTGAACAACGCTGTGAACAACATGTTCAACGACATCGCTGCCGGAACCACTACCCCGCAGACTGCCATCGAGACCTATCAGTCCCAGATCGACGCGGCTATCGCGGATCTTGCGAACCACGATTATGACGCGGAGATGCAGGAGATGGTCATCACCGAGGAGGAAGAGACGGAAGCGGAAGCCGCTGCAGAGGGAGAATGATTCCGGACGCGGAGGAATGAAGAAAGATTCCATCGCTTTACTGAGTTGTGATTTGAAGGAGCCCCGGTACAGCCGGGGCTCCTTTTTTCTCTGGGAGAAGAATGCGGCCTGCTTTCTGCACGGGATCAGAAAAATAAATATCCTGCCGGTCTTCGGGGATTATTGATTTTATAAGACAAAAATGTCATGAAAATTCAGACAGAATCACTTGCCGTCCGCCGAAAACTGAATTATAATGAGTTCAATCAGTGTTCTCATCTTATGACAAAGGGGAAGCCAGGATGAAAAATATCACGATCTATGACATCGCCCGCGAGGCAGGCGTCTCCGCTGCGACGGTTTCCAGGGTGCTGACCAACAACGCTAACGTCCGCCCGGAGAAGAAACAGAAAGTCCAGGCGCTGATCGAAAAATATAATTTCAGGCCCAACGCAATGGCCAGAAGCCTGACGGATACCAGAAGCCGGGTGATCGGTATCATTGCCGCCGACGTCAGGAACTCCTATTATTCCAAGGTGTTCGTGGCCTGTGAGATGGCGGCCAGGGAGCGGGGCTATATGGTCATTTTGTGTAACTCCCTGGGAGAGACCGATCTGGAGCTGATGCAGCTGGAAACTCTTTATGAGCAGAGGGTGGGGGCGGTCATCCAGTTGGGAGGCCGGGCCGACGACCTGGTCAGCGATACGGAGTATGTGGAGACGATCAACCAGATGACCAGCAATGTTCCTCTGGTAGTGACCGGTAAACTGGATGGTACCGTGTGCCGCCAGGTGCAGATCGACGCCGGGAAAGCTATCGATCTTCTGATGGATCATCTGATCGGGCTGGGGCATAAGGAGATCGCTCTGATCGGGGGACGCAAAGACGTTCTCTCAACCTTTGAGAAGCTGCAGGGATATCGCCGGATCCTTAAGGAGCATCATTTGGATTACAGGGAGGAATACGTGCGGGACGGGGGCTATGATTATGAAACCGGTTACCGGCAGATGAATGAACTGTTTGCCTGCGGTCCGGTTCCGACAGCGGTGATCGCGATCAATGATTACGCGGCGGCCGGCGTGATGCGCAGCATTGTGGAGCATGGCCTGCGGATCCCGGAGGACATTTCCGTGGCCAGTTATGACAATACGAGCCTGACGGAACTGCTTAATCCAAGGCTGACCAGCGTGGATTATCATTACGAGAAGTTCGGAGAGAAGCTGATCGAAACGGCGATTGCGGCCGCCGAAGGGATCGAGGTGCCCCAGCTGCAGCTTATTGCTCCGGAATTAATTGTACGGGAGAGTACCGCAGCCGTGAAAAATGGGCAGGGCTGAAGCTTTCTGCTTCTGGCCTGCCCCCCTGCGGCCTGATCTTCGTTTCCTTCCGTCCGTTTGTTTTTCGGCTCATGCTTCCGTTTGATCTTTATTCAGCCTGCGCTTCGTTTCAGCCCACTCTTTATTTGGTCTGTACATCGTATCTGTTAAGATTTCAGTTCATTCCGTCCCGGAACCCATTCTTTCGTAACGCTGACAGATATAGATAAAGTAATAATAAACAAATCCAAAATGATATTTTTGTGAAACTCTAACAAAAACAACATTTTCTCATCAATTCTATCAAGACTCCATTGACAAATATAGAAAAAATGATTAATATATTTCCTATGAAATGGGTTTCAAAAGTTGAAACCACCAAATGCACAGGTAATATTTGTGCATAATTCATTATCAACAAGGAGGAAAACATGAAAAAGAGAGCATTGGCATTTACCCTGAGTGCGGCAATGGTTCTTTCTCTGGCGGCCTGCGGCGGCGGAGGCGGAAGCCAGACGACCACGACGACGGCTGCCCAGCAGAGCACGACGGCGGCCACGACGGCCGCGGCGGCGGAAACGACCGCTGCTGCTGAGACGGAAGCGGCAGCTACGGAGGCTGCGGAGGTTCCGTCGGAGCCGGTAGTGATCCGGTACGGTACCCACTGGATCAACGAACTGGATCCCAACTTTACAGATGAAGTCACAGGTGAGTACACCATGGCCGAGGAGAACCGTCAGGCGGCTCTGGCGGCCCTGGCTGCGGTAAAGGACACCTATAACGTAGATATTCAGTTTTTACAGTACCCCAACGACGTATCCACCGATCTGATGACCAGCGTTCTGGCCGGCGACCCGATCGTGGATCTGGCGCTTCTCTGGGGGGGCGTGGAGCCCACCATTCTGTCCCAGAATGTCCTGCAGGACCTGACTCCCTACAAGTCCCTGTTTGAGGATGATGAGACCTCCTGGATGTTAAAGGATTCCCTGTTCGGCGGCTACTACCTGCTGAACAATGAGGTTCCTCAGGTGACCAACTTCCCGCTGGTCGTGAACCTGACCATGCTGGAGGAGGTTCCCGGCTTAAAGGATGAGAACGGCAATACCATTTATCCGATGGACCTGTTCTTAAACGGCGAGTGGACCTGGAGCAAATTCAGAGAGTATCTGGAGACCGTGAAAGCTTATTACGCCAATGTAGCTGCTCCCGACGGCGGCAAGTACGAGTTCGTCCAGGCGTATGAGACCGACCACCGCTACGCGGCCCTGGCGGCTGTCCATGCCAACGGCGGCGCGATCTATGACGGCGCGGTGACTGCGGATTCCGAGGAATGTATCGAAGCCGTACAGTTTGTGAAGGAACTGATGGATGATGAGATCCTGGTAGACTGCGGACTGTATGACGATGGATTTACTCCCGAGTGGACCACAGGAAGCGGCGACTTCGGTCTGGGCTGTACCGTATTTACGGACTGCGCCAACTGGCTGATCGGCTGGGAAGCTTCCCAGAGATCGGACGCCGGACAGAGCATCGGTATCGTTCCGTGGCCGAGGCCCGACGATATGGCATTTGACAGCGAGGACTATATGCAGAGCACCAACGGCGGCAACAGCGTTGCGATCCTTAAGGGTGTAAGCCCCGAGAAGACCGAGCTGGCCCTGAAGTCCTATATCCTGTACTGGCAGACCTACTATTACACGCTTGGCGGCGTGAGCACCATCGAAGAGTACCGCGAAGCTTCCGCGCAGAAGCTGCTGCAGGATTACGGCGTTGATATCTTCAATGAGACCTACGGCGATTCCCTGGTTGAGTGCTTTACATACATCCTTGGCCATATGAATACCAACTATTCCGGTCTGCTGAATCTGTGGGAGCATGGCGACTGGACATGGACGGAGCTTCTCGGCAAGTCCTATTACGGCATAGACGGCGCGGCTTCCTATGATGTAGCTATCAAGCAGCATTTAACGGATCTGACCAATATCACCGAGAATATCGCGGCAATCCTTAAGACGGATGAGGTTCATGACAATCAGGCGCCTAACGTCACGACGGAGAATCCTGTTCTGACGGCAGGAACGGACGCGGCGGGCGTTGACTGGAAGCAGTATTTCACGGCGGAGGATTCTGTGGACGGCGCCATTGCCATCACGGATGACAATATTACAGTCAGCGAAGAACTGGATCTGACGACTCCGGGCGCTTATGACAATGCGGTTACTGTGAAGGTAGCGGACAATTCCGGCAATGAGAAGGAAGCTTCCGTACAGGTTATCGTTTACAACGCGGACAATACGACGGCTCCCACCGTGGAAGCGGCAGAAGAGATCCCGACCGTAGCTCTGAATACCGAGACTTCCGGCATCGACTGGACCTCCTTCCTGGCCAGCGCTACCGACGCCGACGGACTGGATGTGAAGAGCAGCGTAACGGCTGATCTGTCCACACTGGATACGACCACTCCGGGCGCGTACGATGTGACGCTGACGGTAACCGACTATGCCGGCAATACGGCTCAGGTCACCGTGAACGTGGAGGTTGTTTCCGAGTAATTCGGGCAGTTTCTTTGATCGGATAAGTAAATGATCGAAAAGCAGTTACAGGGCAGGCGGCTTATCAGCCCCCTGCCCTTTTTCTGAAAGAGTTAAGAGAGGTAGCTTATGAAATCTGGCAAAATTCTTAAAATTTCAGCCTGTATCGCGGCGGTCATCGCGGTCATATTGCTGCTTGCTTTCATGGGAAGGGATGATACCGCGGGCGTGGGCGGCGCCGTTCCCCACGCCGGCAGTCTGGCCTACGAGGACAACTACCAGCAGTATCTGACGGAACACGGCTATGAGGAGAGCTATCAGCAGTATCTGACGGAACATGGCTACGAGGGAACCCTGGCCGGGACGGCTGTGGAAGTGGATCTGGAAGGGTTTCAGGCTTCGGACGACCTGGAAGCCTACATGGGCGAGCAGGGCGTGCTGACGGAAGATACAGGCACGATCACCTGGGATTTCCAGGTGAAGGAAAGCGGCTTCTATAATCTGAAGCTGGGTTATATCACGCTGCCCGGCACGACTTCCGATATCCAGAGGAAGATCTACATCGACGGAGAGATCCCTTATGAGGCGCTTTCCCAGGTGACGGTCAGCCGCTATTGGTCGGACGAGGAGATCCGGACCAAGAACAATAACGAGATCCGTCCGGAGAGTGATGAGATCTACACGGAAGTAAACTGGTTCGTGGAGGATTATCAGAGACGGAACAATGAACCTCTGATGTTTTATCTGGAGGCCGGAGAGCATACCATCAGCTTCGAGGCCATCAAGGAGCCGATGGAGTACACCTCCCTGGTGTTCGAGGCGGCGTCAAAACCGGCATCCTATGAGGAAGCTTCGGCAAAGCTGCTCAGCCAGTACGAGCCTTACAGCGGCAGCGCCGTGATCGGCCAGGCGGAGCGGCGGGAGGGCGCCACAAAGGATATCATCAAGAGCGCTTCTTCCATCAATATCCAGAAGAATTATTCCGACAGCCTTCTGGAGCCCTATCATCCGTATCATATCGTTTACAATACCATCGGCGCGGAGAACTGGTCGCTGCCCGGCGACTCCGTGACCTGGAAGGTGCAGGCGCCCGCGGAAGGACTGTACGAGCTGACTTTCAAGGGCAGGCAGAACACCAACCGCGGCGTCACCAGCTACCGCCGCCTCTATGTAAACGGCGAGGTGCCTTATCAGGAGATGATGGCGGTCGGCTTCGGCTACAGCACGGATATGACCCATTATACCGTGACGGACGCCGAGGGGAGCCCCTATCTGTTCCATTTGAAAGAAGGAGAAAATACCATCACGCTGGAGAATGTGATGGGCCCCATGGGAAGCGTGATCACGCGGGTGGAGGAGAGCTTAAGCGTACTTAACAGCGCCTACTTAAATGTGATCCAGCTGACCGGCCAGGCACCGAGCAAATTCATCGACTATGAGATCAGGAGAAACCTGCCGGATTTCGCGGACAATATGGCCGAGCAGGCGTCGAACCTGACGGGACTGGTGGACGAGATCGTCGCGATCACCGGGGAGAAAGGCGAGAATACCACGCTGCTTGAGAAGATGGCGGTGCAGGCCGAACGGCTTGCCGAGGATCCGGAAGGCGTGGTAGAGGAGCTGAACCAGCTGAAGAACAACATTTCCGCGCTGGGCACCTGGCTCGTGAATGTGGCCGACATGCCTCTGGAGGTGGACTATCTGGTGCTTTCCGCCCAGGGCGGCGAGCTGCCGCAGGTGAAGGAAAGCTTCCTTTCGAGCGCGTGGTACGGGACCGTGCGGTTCTTCGCCACCTTCTTTGTCAAGGACAGCCAGATCTCGGAGGATGTGGAAGGCGGAGACGATTCCATTAAGGTATGGCTGGCGTCCTATGGCCGTGAGCAGGCCCAGATGATCCAGAACATGATCGACGAGGATTTCGCGCCGAAGACGGATATTTCCGTGAACCTGCAGCTGATTCCGGTGGACGTGGTGCTGCGTGCGGCCCTGGCCGGCAACGGCCCCGACGTGGTGATCGGACTGTGGCAGGGCACGATGCAGGATTTCGCGATGCGTAACGCGATCCTGGATCTCTCCACGCTGGACGGCTTCGACGAGGCGACGGAGCGCTTCTATGACAGCACCGTCGATTCCGCCAGCTTCCAGGGCGGTATTTACGGCATCCCGGAGCAGACCTCCTTTATGATGATGTTCACGAGAGACGATATCCTGTCGGAGCTGGGACTTACCCCGCCGAAGACATGGACGGAGCTTCTGGAGATGATCCCGGAGCTTCAGAAGAACAATTATAACGTCTACATACCCAATGTACAGCAGACGGAGAACTCCCTGATCGGAACCTCCATCGATTACAATATGCACCTGTACCAGTCCCTGGTGATGCAGAACGGCGGACAGGTCTATCTGGGAGAAGGCAATGATTTCGGCATCGAGAGCGGCCTTGCTTCCGACGAGGCCATGGAGGCCTTCAAGGACTATACCGATTTCTTCACCAGCTACGGCCTGGACGTGCAGCTGGATTTCGCCAACCGTTTCCGTACAGGCGAGGTGCCGGTGGGGATCATCAATTACACCATGTTCAACGCGCTGGAGATCTTCGCGCCGGAGATCAAGGGACTTTGGAGTTTCCATCCCCTTCCTGGCGTGGAGAAGGAGGACGGAACCATTGACAACCGCTTCGTGGTCGATACGGTCCAGTCCGTGATCATGGCCGCTACCGACGATCCGGACGATTCCTGGGAGTTTGTGAAATGGTGGACCAGCACGGATACACAGCTGAGCTTCGCCAACGCCCTGGAAGCCCTGATGGGAACCAGCGCCAGATACTCCGCGGCGGATCCGGAAGTGCTTAAGCAGCTGCCCTGGAGCAACTCCGAGCTTCAGAACCTTCTGGGACAGTTTGAGAATACGGTCGGACTGCCCGCGGTTCCCGGCAATTACATGACCACGCGTATGGTGCAGTACGCGTTCAACGACGTGGTGTCGGATCACGCGAACCCCAGAGAGACGCTGTACCTGAATATCAAAGATATTAATGAGGAGCTTGACAGAAAGCGCGAAGAACTGCATCTGTCCAGGCTTTCCGGAAAGGAGGATTAAGATGGCAGGCAAAAAGGAATCGTTTTCGACGGTCTGGAAGAAACACAAGTATAAATACCTGATGATCGCTCCCTTTGGCGCTATCTTCATCGTGTTTACCCTTTTGCCGGTGCTGGTGGCGGTCTATCTGAGCTTCACCAGCTTCAACATGGTTGAGAAACCGGAGTTTGTCGGCCTTGAGAATTACGTCAAGCTGATCGTGTACGATCCGATTTTCCTGACCGCGATCAAGAATACGCTGTTCTTCGCGATCATAACCGGACCCGTCAGCTACCTGATGTGCTTTCTGTTCGCCTGGATGGTCAACGACCTGCCCAGGATCCCCAGGGCCATCATGACGCTGGTATTTTACGCCCCCTCCATTTCCGGCAACGCCTATCTGGTCTGGAAGCTTCTGCTTTCGTCCGACTCCTACGGCTGGGTGAACGCGTGGCTTTTGAAGCTGGGCGTGATCCGCGAGGCGGTGACCTGGCTGGTGACCAAGGAATACATCATGCCGATCCTGATCATCGTACAGCTCTGGCTGAGCCTGGGCGTCAGTTTCCTGACCTTCATCGCCGGTTTCCAGAGCCTGGATAAGTCCCTTCTGGAGGCGGGCAGCGTGGAAGGCGTCAAGAACCGCTGGCAGGAGCTCTGGTACATCATCCTGCCGTCCATGAAGCCCCAGCTGATGTTCGGCGCCGTGATGCAGATCACCAGCTCTCTGTCCGTGTCCCAGCTGTCCATCGACCTGGTGGGCTTTCCGTCCGTCAGCTACGCAGGACATACGATCCTGACCCACTTACACGATTTCGGCAACGTGCGCTACGAGCTGGGCTACGCCTGTACCATCGCCGTGATCCTGTTCTTCATCATGCTCTTCTGCAACATCATCGTGCAGAAGCTGCTGCGCAAGCTGGGTTAAGGAGGGACGGCTATGAAACTGATCGCTTTTATCAAAAACTGGTATTACCGCAGGAAATTCAAACGGCGCAACCGCAGCATCGGCGGCGACCTGCTGCTGATCCTGGTGCTGGGATTCTTCGGCATCTTCAGCCTGTTCCCGCTTTTGTATACACTGACCAGCGCCTTTAAGCCGTTTTCCGAGATCTTCATGTACCCGCCGAAGCTGACGGTAGAGAATCCGACCCTGAACAACTTCTTCGACCTGGGTACGATTATTGAAGACTTTACGGTTCCGTTCTCCAGATACGTATTCAATACTCTGGTGATTACCGGAGTCGGAACGGTGGGCACCGTGATCCTTGGCTCCATGGCGGCTTATCCTCTGGCCAAGTATGAGTTCCCGGGATCGAAGCTGATGAGCAATATCATCGTCTACGCCCTGATGTTTTCCACCTCGGTGACGGCGATCCCCAACTACCTGATCATGAGCGCCTTAGGGATCATCGATACCTACTGGGCTGTGATCCTGCCGGCCGTGGGCGGCACGCTGGGCCTGTACCTGATGAAGAACTTCATGGTGCAGGTGCCGGACGACATGCTGGAAGCGGCCAAGATCGACGGCTGCTCGGAATGGGGGATCTTCTGGAAGGTGGTCATGCCCCTGTGCAAACCTGCCTGGATCACGCTGGTGATCCTGTCGTTCCAGCAGATGTGGGGCACCACCGGCGGCGTGTTTATTTACTCGGAGGAACTGAAGCCGTTAAGCTACGTGCTTTCCCAGCTGGTCAGCGGAGGCATCTCCAGGACCGGCGTGGCTTCGGCGGTATCCCTGCTGATGCTGATCGTGCCCATCGGCGTGTTCGTGTTCTCGCAGAGCAACGTGATCGAGACGATGGCCACATCCGGCATCAAAGGATAGGAGGCGCGCATGAAGAAGAAAATGAGAAACCGTTTCGGCGCCCTTATAGCCGGCTTCGGCTGCCTGGCGTGCGCCGTCCTGCTTCCCATGCAGGCGCTGGCCTCGGACGGAAGCAGCTATGTGTATGACGGATATACCTATGATTTTTACGGAAACGCGAAGGAAAGCCCGGCCATGTTCCAGCTGGAGCGGACGATCTCCGCGGAGAATATGAACGGCGTGGCGCTTTCCAGCGTGGACGATGTGTGCACCAGCGAAGACGGACGTATTTTCACGATCGATACGACGGAGAGCCGTATGAACGTGTTTGACGTGGGCGGAAATCTTCTGTTCACCACCAAGCTGGTCCGCACCGTGGACGGCGCCATCGCGCTGGACGAGAACGGCAACCAGATCATGCTGAACGCGCCGGAGGGTGTGTTCGTCCATGAGAAGGAGCAGGAGATCTATATCGCGGATACCGGCAACAAGCGGATCGTGGTCCTGGATCTGGCGACCTACGGACTGCTGCGCATCATCAACGCGCCGGAGGAACTGGCAGGCGTGACCCAGTTCGTGCCGTCCAAGATCGCCGTGGACCTGGCGGACCGCATCTATGTGGTGGTCCAGTCCAGCTACGAGGGGATCCTGGAACTGACGCGGGACGGAGAATTTTCCGGCTACTACGGCGTCAACACCCCGAGAGTCAGCCTGACGGATTATTTCTGGAAATCCATTGCCAGCGACGAGCAGAAGGCCCAGATGGCGAAGGTCTACGCCCCGGCGTTTAATAACATTACGCTGGACGGCGAAGGCTTCGTGATGGCGGTGACCTACGATTCTTCTGCGTCGGATATGGTGTTCCGCCTGAACTCCAAAGGTGAAAATGTCCTCCGTATGGAGGGCAATACGCCTGTGATCGGAGACGTCTGGAACTTAAGCTCCACCGACGCCGGAAGTCAGTTCGTGGACATCGCCGTGACGGATTTCGGCACCTACGCCCTTTTAGACCGCAACAAAGGCCGGATCTTCCTTTACAATTTCGACGGCGAGCTGCTGAACGCGTTCGGAAGCCGCGGCAATCTGAAAGGCGAGTTTAAGAGTCCGACCAGTATCGCGTGGCTGGGCGACCGGCTGGTGATCACCGACGATATCCTGAACTACATCTATATCCTGACGCCTACCGCGTTCGGCAAGGCGGTTCTGGAAGGCAACGAGAGCTACTATTTCGGCGACTGGGATTCCGCGCTGGTGTCCTTTAAGCAGGCGCTGGATCTGAACGCCAACTACGAGGCGGCCTACAGCGGCATCGGCAAGAACTACCTGATGAAGGAAGACTACAAGACGGCCATGTATTATTTCAAGATGGGCAATAACCGGGTATTCTACTCCAAAGCCTACAACGGTTTCCGGGGAGAGTGGCTGGAATCCCATTTTATGATCATCATGATCCTGTTTATCATTCTGGTCGTCGCGGTGATCGGCTCGGAGGTCCGCTACCATAAGCAGAGCAAGGTGAAGGCGAAAGCGGCTGTCGCGATCTTAAACAGCAGGAAAGGGAGGGCAGAGGAAGAATGAAAGAGACCATGAAAGAAAAATTATTCTATCTGGGCAGATCGATCTGCCATCCCTTCGACGCGTTTTATGAGATCCGCTTCCGCGGCAAGGGAAGCGCAGGCCTGGCGGTGCTGATCCTTCTGGTGTTCGGCATTCTCCAGTGTGTCAGCTACCAGTATACCGGGTTCATCATCAACACCAACGACCTGGCCAGCATGAACAGCATCTCGATCTTTCTGACCTGGGTGCTGGGGCTTGTGCTGTTTATCGTCAGCAACTGGTCGGTGACGACCCTGTTAAACGGCAAAGGCAATATGACGGATATCCTGACGGTGGTCTCTTATTCGCTGGTGCCCGTAACCTGTACGCTGATCTTCCAGGTCTTCGCCAGCAATTTCATTATCGCCGAGGAGGCCATGATCGTTTACGTGATCACCGGAGTCGGATTTGTATGGACCATCTTCATGCTGCTCGCGGGCCTGTGCGTGATCCACGAGTACGGTTTCGGCAAGACTGTGGTATCCATTTTCCTGACCTTTGTGGCGGCGGCGATCATCATGTTCCTGGGGATCCTGTTTTTCACCCTGATCGAGCAGATGGTGCTGTTTGTCGTCTCCGTCGGCAGGGAATTCATGCGCAGGCTGTAGAAGGGAGAGTGAGGAGATGGCGAACAGTTCAAAGCTTCAGAATATAAAAAGCGTTCTGAAGAAATTCTATGACGGGCATACGATCGGCAAGATCGCGCTTACGATTCTTGCGGCGGCCCTTCTGGTCTATGTGATCGTCAGTATTCCTGTCTGGTCCATTAAGGCCGAATCCCTTGCGTCTTCCGGCTCCAGACAGCCCGCGGCGGGAAGCGAGATCAGCCTGGATTCCGGCAAGGTGCAGGTGGCCGAAAACGGCGGCAGCACGCTGACGGTGAACACAGAGGATATGACCTTCGAGGTCGTAGATGAGGCAGGCACGAAATTCCGCAGCTACGCGGCCGGCGGCGGCCCCGCGGAGATGGCTCTTCTGTCCCTGGCTTACCTGGGCGAAGACAATAACCTGTACGAGTGGAATTCGTATGCCAACAGCGTGGCATTTTCCAGCTACTCCATGCAGCAGATCGAAAACGGCGTACGTATCGATATCAACTTAAATGAAGGCGAGTCCAACCGTTTCTACGAATATCTGCCGAAGAAGACGAGTGTCGATACCTACGAGAACGTATTCGTCGGAGGTTTAAACAGCCTGATGGAGGAAGGCAGCCTGGACGAGGCGACGGGGAACCGCTACCTGAACACGTTATCATTGGTATATAAGAGAAGCCTGACCGAAGAATGCTATTCGGTGACTTATAACGGAACTCCGCCGACCAGCGCCACCACCCAGCTGATCGAAGTGACCAGGCTGGTAGGCTATACGGCGGAGATGCTTTTGGAGGACGGCGAGAAGTACGGCTTCTCCGTCGACTTTACGGAACCGGCCCAGTTCGACTTATCCGTAGAGCTGACTCTGGATGAGGAAGGAAATCTGCGGGTCCATGTCCCCACCGGAAGCATCGTATCCTACAACGATTACTATACGCCGCAGAACCTGACGCTGCTGCCCAATTTCGGCGCGGCCGCGGCGGATCAGTATGAGGAAGGGAAGATCCTTCTGCCGGACGGCAGCGGCGCGCTGGTGAATTTCAATTCCTATATCGCCAATGTGACGGATTATAAGCGTCCGGTTTATGACAATGATTTCTTCAGCGATTACTACTATATGCCGGAGTACGCCGAGGAGCTTACGATGCCGGTGTTCGGCGCCCTCTACGGGCCGACGGACAAGACGGAAAAGGCTTTCCTGGGCATCATCGAGGAAGGAGCCCGGACGGCGCTTCTGAATGTGAAGCTGGCAAGCGAGAAGGCGGACAGTTCCAACTACAACAAGGTGTATCCGTCCTTTGATATCGCCCAGTACAAGCGCGTGAAGATCAACGGCGAGTACAGCACCGACAGCGGTACTTATTTAACAAATGCCGGGATGCAGGATATGGATCTGACCGTGTCCTACCATCTGTACGACCGGAACGCCACGTATTTCGACCTGGCCAAGGGATATCAGTCCTATCTGGCGAAGACCGAGGGAATTTCCCCGTCCTATGACGCGGGGGACGCAGGCCTGTATCTGGAGGTCGTAGGCGGCGTCAATATCGCGTCCCGCTTCGTGGGGATCCCGTACAGCAAGGCCTATTCCATGACTTCGTACGAGGAGTTCCAGGAGATCATGAACGCGTTCGACGGCATGAATATCCAGGTTCAGTACGACGGGGCGTTTAACGGCGGCTGGAACGGAAAGATAGGCCGCGGTGCCAAGCTGGCCGGACAGAACGGCAGCGAGTCGGATCTGCAGGAAACGCTGGCGCTCGCTGAGAGCAAAGGAGTCCCGCTGTATCTGCAGACGGCGCTCAGCCGCGTATGGGAGGGCGGAAACGGTTTCCGCGCGTCCCGGCAGGCGATCCGTGATTACGCCAACGAGGAAGTCCTGCTGTCCCGCTACCAGCCGGTGCTGGGGATCCTGAACCGTTCCTTAAGCGACGGCATGAACCACGACGCGTATTACCTGCTGTCCCCGAAGTATCTGAGCGCGGTGACGGATTCGTTCCTTAAGGAAGCGGGCGATTATCCGGCGCTGGCCATAGAGGATCTGGCGGGAATGTATTACGCGGACTACCGCTACGAGGAGTATATTAACGGAGAGACCGGCAATCAGGTGCTGGAGGAGAATCTGGAGAAGCTGGCTAACGGCCGGGATCTGGCGCTTGCCAATCCCCATATCGACAAGATCGGCTACGGAAGCGTCGCCACGGATATCTCCAGGGAGAGCAGCGATTACGCTACCTTTGATACGACGATTCCGTTTAGGCAGCTGGTGATGAACGGCCTGGTAGATTACACGACGGAGAATGTGAACCTTTCCAGCAAGAACGCCGCGTACTTCGTGCTGCAGGCGGCGGAGCTGGGCGCGATGCCCAAGTTCCTTCTGACCTACAAGAATGTGGACGTTCTGAAGGATACGGATTACAACTACCTGTTCTCCGCGCAGTTTGAGCTGCTTGAGGATACGGTCCGTTCGGTCTACGAGGAATGCGCGTCCATTCGGGATCAGATCGGAACTGATGAGATCACCGGGCATGAAGTGCTTGCGGACGGCGTCTGCCGGACGACCTACGCTACCGGCGTACAGGCGACAGTCAATTATAACCTGTATGATGTAACCCTTCCCGACGACACGGTTGTGCCGGCGGAGGGATATCTGATCGAGGAGGGGAACTGACATGAAGAAAAAGAGGAAAAAGATATCGTTCCGGACCATGTGGAAGATCCACGGAGTGATTTTTGTAGCCCCCTTCCTGATCGGCTTTGTAGCGTTTTTCCTGCTGCCGCTCATCAACACCATTTATTATTCCTTCAATGAAGTGGGCGTCGGCGATCAGGGCGGCATGACCTTCAAGTGGGTCGGCATCCAGAACTATATCGATCTGTTCCGAACGGAGGTCACCACCACCAATACCACGATGGCCAGGCTTTTCACGGAAGAGAACTCGACCATGCTTTTAAGCCTGCCGCTGATCGTGATATTCAGCCTGTTCATGGCGCTTCTGGCCAACCAGAAGTTTAAGGGACGGGCGATCGTAAGGCTTCTGTTCTTCCTGCCCATCATTCTGGGCATCGACGTGGTGATGGATATGCTGACCATCACCACCGGAGGCACCACGCTGGATACGGGCAGCAACCTGCTGTCGGGCAGCTATGTGACGATCTTCCTGGTGAGGACGTTAAATGTGCCCATGCGGGTGCTGTACCCGATCATGACGTATGTGGAGAACATTTTCGATCTGATCTCCCAGGCCGGCGTACAGACCCTGGTCTATCTGACGGCACTGCAGTCCATCAGTCCCAGCCTCTACGAGGTGGCTAAGATGGAGGGCGCCACCGCTTACGAGACCTTCTGGAAGGTGACGATCCCGTCCATTATGAACATCACGTTCTTCGTGGTGATCTACACCATCGTGGACCTGTTCCTGAAATCCTCCATCGCGGAGGAGGCCTACGCGTTCGCCTTCACACAGGGCAAGATCGGCGTAGGTTCGGCGCTGTCCATCGTATACGTGGGTAATGTGATCCTGGTGCTGGCTGTTGCGGCGCTGCTTCTGAGAAAGGTGGTAAAAAAGAATGAAAAATAAAAAAGCGAAAACGGAGTCCAAAGTCGACGCCGGCCTTGCCATTTATTTGTTCAAGAACAAAACGAAAAAGGGACTGGTGAAATTCTTTTCCCTCGTACTCATCATGGGACTGTGTTTTACCATTATCTACCCGATCTTAAGCCTGGTGCCGGTGGTATTCTCTACGGTGGAGGATCTGGGGAATCCCAACGTGATCTGGATCCCGCTTGAGTTCTCCACGATCAGCTTCAAGACCGCCGCGCGGATGATCATGCCCCAGGGACTCGCGACCATGGGCAAATCCGTGCTTTACGCGGCTGGCATCATGGTGCTGCAGGTATTCTTCTCCGCCATGGTGGGCTACTCCCTGGCGAGAGTGAATTTCTGGGGACGGCGCATGGTGTTCGGTATGGTGATCCTGGTGTTTCTGCTGCCCAGGCAGTCGCTTCTGCTTGCCCAGTACATTTATTTCGTACATTTTGACGTGCTGGGGATCATGAACCTGTTCACGAAGGCAGGAGAGATCAACCTGATCAACAACCCGATCGTGCTGGTGCTTTTGGCGGTCTTCGGGTTTGGCGTGAACCAGAGTTTGTTCATCTTCCTGTTCAGCCAGTTCTTCAAGAACATCCCGAAGGAACTGGAGGAGGCTTCCCTGATCGACGGCTGCGGCTTTTACCGCACCTACTTCAGGATCATGCTGCCCAACGCGATCCCGATCATTTCAACGGTGGGAATCCTTTCCTTCGTATGGAATTACGGCGACACTTACTATACCAACTACTTTAACCCCAACGGCAGCTATATGAGCACGCTGCTGTCGTCCACCTTTATCTCGGCGAATAAGGATTATATCCTGGAGGCCCTGCGGACCTGGTACGACGCGCCGGTAGCCACCGACCTGGCATTCGACGCGGTGAAGCAGGCGGGCGCGCTGATCTTTTTAATCCCGCTTCTGATCGTGTATCTGATCGGGCAGCGTAAACTGGTGGAGAATATGGAGAATTCCGGTCTTGTCGGTTAATCCGGCATGTCGGGAGTGCGGCAGGAAAATTCTGGTCTGGTCGGATGATCCGGCGGCCGGAAATGCAGGCTGTCGCGAAAAACATTCCTGCATCCAGCGTTATGCGCAGTTCTTGCAGATGGCGCGTCCGGATAGAACAGAACGCCGGTTTGTGTTTGTGAGAACTGCGCATGGACGGAGACGATCCGGAATGTTTTTGCCGGCATTGTAAGCTGCGGCGATTATGCGGCGTAAGGCCGGATAAGCGGATGGCAGCAAATCAGTTAGGGAGTTGATCTATTATGAAAAAAAGAATAGTTGCAGCCGGGCTCTGCCTGGCGCTCGCGGCCGGCCTGCTTGGCGGCTGCGGCTCGGCGCCGCCCGGGGAGACCGGCGCTTCCGAAACGGCGGAAACCTTGGAAGAAACCTATGAGGCCGGCGGGACGGAGCAGTCCTCAGGCGCCGGCGGGGAGCAGGAAACAGATTCCTTACAGGAGAGTGCGATGCAGGAAACGAGCAGTTATCCTAAGATGACGGTGGATGTGAATACCGTCTATCAGACGATCGAGAGCTTCGGTACCAGCGGCTGCTGGTGGAGCCAGTATGTGGGCGGCTTTGACGACGATCCCTATGAAGATACCGGGATCAGCACCAGAGAGCAGATCGCTTCGCTTCTTTTCGACAGGGAGAACGGCATCGGACTGACCTGCTACCGCTATAACCTGGGAGCCGGTTCGGCGGAGAGCCGGAAAGGTACCTATTCCGACATCCATCGCCGCGCGCAGAGCTTTGAGACGGAGCCGGGCGTCTATGACTGGGAAAAGGACGCCAACGCGGTATGGTTCTTAAACCGGGCCGTGGAACTGGGCGTGAAAGAGGTGGTCCTCTTCTGCAACAGTCCCCTGGAGCGCCTGACCGATAATGGAATGGCGCAGCTGACCGCCGGCACGAAGAGCAACATTTCTCCTGAGAATTACGGAGCGTTCGCGTCTTATGTAATGGATGTTGCGGAGCATTTCGTGGCGGAGGGGATCCCGGTGAGGTTCATTTCCCCGATCAACGAGCCCCAGTGGGACTGGACCGGCGGGCAGGAAGGCGCCCACTATGAGCCGGAGCAGACCCGGGAGGTCTATCTGGCTTTCCTTGACGAGCTGGAGAGCAGAGATGCGCTTGCGGACGTGGAGCTGTCCGGCCCGGAGAGCGGCGAATGGGGCGGCCAGGCGACCATCAATTATACCGAATCCATTCTGGGCGACGAGCGGCTGGCGGAGCATTTTACCGCGATCGACAATCATTCCTACTGGTCGGACGACGTGGCGAAGCAGTCCTTCGCCAATTACATGAAGGTCTATCATCCGGACGTGAAGCTTCGGATGAGCGAGTGGTGCGAGATGGTCAACGGTTCGGACGTGACCATGGATTCCGCGTTCCATCTGGCGCAGGAGATCGCGAAGGATATGCGGATCTTAAGCGTGGTGTCCTGGCAGAACTGGGTGGCGGTGGCCCCCGGCGGCTATCGGGACGGCCTGATCTACATCGACGAGCGCAGCCACAAGTTCCGCGCCCTGAAGCGTCTCTGGAGCTTCGGCAATTTCAGCCGCTATGTTCGTCCGGGATATACGCGGGTGGAGATCACGGCGCCGACCCGGGAGATGGATAAAATGCTTCCTACGGCGTTTACCGGCGTAAACGACGCAGGGAAGGAAGAACTTGTCATGGTATTCATCAACGAGGATGTGGTGGATCAGGAATTCGTGCTGGACGGGTGCGGGGACTACGCCCGTATCTCCTGTTATGAAACTTCGGACGACAATGACCTTGCGTGCGTGACGGAAGAGGAGTATAATCCGAATGCGCCGGTGAAGATCGCAGCCAGGTCGGTGACGACGGTTATTTTGGAAAAGTGAGAGCTTTTGGAACGCTGAAATATACGGAAATGATATTTTCTTGAAACAGAACTTCATAGAAAATGAATTTTCATGGAGTTGAAATGTACGAAAGAGAAATTCTTGCGGCGGCGGACTGCATAGCCAGGTCAGCCGGAGGCGGGGCAGGCAGCCGGCGCCGCGAAGAAAAAGAATGAGAGATGGCAATTCAGAAGGAGAGGAAAACAGGAATGAGATTTGAGGTTAAGGATACATTTTATCTGGACGGGGAGAAATTTCAGATCCTGTCGGGGAGCATCCACTATTTCCGGATCGTGCCGGAGTACTGGCGCGACCGGCTTATGAAGCTGAAAAGTCTCGGACTGAATACGGTGGAGACCTACATCCCCTGGAACGTGCATGAGCCGAGAAAGGGCGAGTTTGTGTTCGACGGCGTGGCGGACGTGGCCGGTTTTGTGAAACTGGCTCAGGAGCTTGGCCTGTATGTGATCCTGCGTCCCTCCCCCTATATCTGTGCGGAGTGGGAGTTCGGCGGGCTGCCCGCCTGGCTCCTTAAGGAGGATATTTCCGTCAGGAGCGCGTCGGAAGCGTTCCTGCGCCATGTGCGGGAGTATTATCAGGTGCTCCTGCCGATCTTAAAGCCCCTTCAGATCACGGAAGGCGGCAATGTGATCCTGATGCAGGTGGAGAATGAGTACGGCCATTTCGCGGACGATACGGCGTATATGGAAGCGATGCGCGATCTGCTTCTGGAAGGCGGGATCACGGTCCCGCTGATCACGTCGGACGACCCGCGGGAGGAAAGCCTTAGGGGCGGCCGGGTAAAGGGCGCGCTGGCCACGGGCAATTTCGGTTCCCATACGAAAGAACGGTTTGAGATCCTTAAGAAATTTACGGAGGGCGGACCTCTGATGTGCGCGGAGTTCTGGGTAGGGTGGTTCGACCACTGGGGCAACGGCGGCCATATGACCGGCGACCTGGAGCGGAGCGCCATAGATCTGGAAGACATGCTGAAAATGGGACATGTGAATATCTACATGTTTATCGGCGGAACCAATTTCGGCTTCATGAATGGTTCGAACTATTACGATGAGCTGACGCCGGACGTGACGTCTTACGATTACGATGCGATTCTGACAGAGGCCGGGGATTTTACGCCCAAATATTACCGTTACCGGGAGATCATCGGCAGGTACGTGCCGGTGCCGGAGATACAGCTTCCCGCGTCGGCCGCGAAGAAGTCGTACGGCACGGTGCAGGTAAAGGAGAAGGCGGGGCTGTGGGAGTCTCTGGAACTTCTGGCAGATCCGCAGGAGAGCATCTGCCCGAAGAGCATGGAGCGGCTGGGACAGAATTACGGTTACATCCTGTACACGTCGCCGGTGCGCAATGAGCGGAAGCTGACCACCATCCGGCTTCTGAAGGCCAATGACCGGGCGAACCTGTTCCTGGATGATCAGCGGCTTCTGACCCTCTATGACCGGGAGCTTCTGACGGAGCATGAGCTGGACGCGGAGGCGGAGGAAGGCCAGATGCTGCGGATCCTGGTGGAGAATATGGGCCGTGTGAATTTCGGGCCCCGCATGAATGAGCAGCGGAAGGGGATCGACGGATGCGTGCAGATCAACGGCCATATCCATACCCGCTGGAAACAGTACCCTCTGCCGCTTGATAACCTTGAAAAGCTTGATTTTGACAGAGGTTACACAGAAGGAGAGCCGGCGTTCTACCGGTTTGAATTTACGGTGGAGGAAAAGGGAGATACCTTCCTTGAACTGAATGGCTGGGGCAAGGGCTGCGTCTTTATCAATGGTTTTAACATCGGGCGGTTCTGGGAGATCGGTCCGCAGAAGCGGCTCTATGTACCGGCGCCGCTTCTGCGGGAAGGCGTGAATGAAGTGATCGTGTTCGAGACGGAAGGAAAGGCGTCCGGGGAGATCGCATTCATGGACGAGCCGGATCTTGGGTGAGGCGGAAACAGAAGAGAACAGGGATGTTTTCTGCATGGAAACGGGGGCGCGGCCGGCAGACCGCGCCCCTCCTGCATGAAAAGGATTGATTTCCTCGCTTCTTCATGTTAGAATAGCTTAAGATAAGGAATCATGAGCCAGAAGATCATTGCGAAAATTAAGGAGCTTGGGGACTCTGATGAAGAAGTTAAAAAAATGGCTGCCGGCATTTCTACTGGGCATCATTGGCATAGCTGCCGTTTTGATCGGTGTTGTCTATTTTGAATTTATTTCCCGGCGGATCTACGAGGACAGTACCGGCCATCTGGAGGAGATATACGGACAGGTGAACCGCTCTTTCCGGGCGTTTATCGACCGGAACTGGGGAATTTTGAACGGCTGGGGAGACAGCTTCTCCCTGACGCCGGACGAGGACAATACCGAGGTGGCGGAACTGATCCGCGAAGAAAAGGATTATTGGGGATTTTCAGAGTTCTATTTTCTGTCCGCGGAAAAGCAGAGCATTACGCTGGACGGTGCCGGCGGCAGTCTGAAACTGGAAGATTCCTGGGACAGCCTGATGAAGGACCGGGAACCGGTCATGGCGGGAGAGAAGCTGGCTTCCGGGCAGGAGGTGACCGTTTTCGCGGTTCCCGTACAGCATGGCCACTATAATGAGTTCGGATTCGACGCCATCGCCATCAGCTATACGAACGCGGATCTGGCTAGGTCCCTGAACGTAGAGGCGTTTTCCGGCAACGCCAAGTGCTTTGTCATTCACAGCGACGGCCGGGTGCTTCTTTCTACCTGGACCGGCGGCAGCGTGTTCAGTAATTATCTTGTCTATCTGCAGGCCGCGTCTGATCTGAGCGATACGGAGGCAGCCAGGATCCGAAGCGACTGGGAAAGCGGTGTTTCCGGTCTTCTGCGGTGCAAAATCGGCGGTGTCGATAACTGTATCCTGTATCAGCCGGTGGGCTATCAGGATTATATCCTTCTGAGCGCGGTCCCGTTAAATGTGGTCAGCGCCGGATTCCTTGCGGTACAGAAAACCACTGTGAACGTGCTGGCCGTTGTCTTTCTGCTGCTGGCAGTTGCCGCGGCGGCGTTTGTGATCTGGCGCGGCTATAACCAGTCGAGGAAGAGCCGGACGGAGCTTCAGTACAGGGAGCTGATGTTCGATGTGCTTTCCAGCAGCGTAGACGATATTTTCATCATGCTGGACGGCACCAACCAGGCGGTGGACTATATCAGTCCCAATATCGAGCGGCTCCTGGGCATTCCCGTGGAGGAGGCCCGCAGCGACATCCGGGTGATGGAGAAGTGCGCGGTCAATTTCGATGTGGTGATTCCGAAACAGGAGATCGAAGCGATCCCGATCGGCGGCAACCGTTACCGGGAGTGTGAGTACATGCACCAGACTACCGGTGAGCGCCGCTGGTACCGTATGACCGTATACCATCAGAGCATTCAGAACGTAGTCAAATATATCATCGTGCTGTCGGACCGCACCCAGGAGCAGCAGATGAACCAGAAACTGCAGGAAGCCCTGACGGCGGCGCGCAGCGCCAATGAGGCCAAGAGCAATTTTCTGTCCAATATGTCTCACGATATCCGCACGCCGATGAACGCCATCGTGGGCTTCTCGGTGCTTCTGGAGAAGGATGCGGACCATGCGGATAAGGTGCGGGAATACACCCGCAAGATCATGGCGTCGAGCCATCACCTGCTGAGCCTGATCAACGACGTGCTGGATATGAGCAAGATCGAGAGCGGAAAGACGTCGCTGAACGTGGACCGGTTCAGCCTGCCGGAGCTTCTGGAAGAACTGAATATCATTCTGATGCCCCAGGCGAAGGCAAAGAAACAGGATTTCGTGTTCCGCGTGCAGGGAACGCCGCCGGAGCAGCTGATCGGCGACAAGCTGAGACTGAACCAGATCCTGATCAACCTTCTGTCAAACGCGGTCAAATATACGCCGGACGGCGGCAATATCGAATTTACCGTGACGGAGCTTCCGCAGGCACAGCCGGCCGGGCAGTATGTGAAGCTGCGTTTTGAGGTGAAGGATAACGGCATCGGCATGAGCGAAGAATTCCAGAAGAATGTGTTCGCTCCCTTCAGCCGTGAGATCAGTTCCGTTACGAATAAGATCCAGGGAACAGGGCTCGGCATGGCGATCACAAAGAATCTGGTGGACCTGATGGGCGGCATCATCCATGTGGAGAGCGCGCCCGGTAAGGGCAGCACCTTTACGGTAGAACTGTCATTCGCTCTGCCGGAGCAGGGGGATATTCAGTCGCAGGAAAAGATGTCAGCGGATCCGAATGCCCGGGCAGGAGGCGCTGCCGAGGCGCAGACCGCCAGCGTAATGGAAGGAAAGCTGTTCCTGGTGGCGGAGGATAATGAACTGAACGCGGAGATCCTGACGGAGATGCTTGATATCGAAGGCGCGAGATGCGAGCTGGCGGAAAACGGTCAGGAAGCGGTGGAGATGTTCGAAAAGTCCGCGCCGGGATATTACGATATGATCCTGATGGACGTGCAGATGCCGGTAATGAACGGATATGAGGCTACACGGAGGATCCGCGCCGGCAGCCATCCGGAGGCGAAAACGATCCCGATCGTGGCCATGACGGCCAATACCTTCGCAGAGGACGTGCGGGACGCGCTTGCGGCCGGTATGGACGGACATCTGGGCAAGCCTATCGATATGAACGCGGTGAGGGAGATGGTGGGACGGCTCCTGAACAGAACGAAAGATAAATCAGAGCGCGAAGAGTAACCGAAGGAGGAGAGAGGCATGAAAAGACAGCGCATTTCCGCTCTGCTGATACTTGCAGTGATGGTCTGCCTGACGGCCTGCGGCGGGGGAGGCAGTCAGAAGCATACTACCCTGTCGGTGATGGGCCGAAAGAGCGATATGGAGAAAAGTTACATGACCGCGCTTTTCGGGCACTACGAGTCAACGACCGGCAATAAGCTGAATCTCATCAAAATTGAGGACGCCGATTTTGAGACGGAGGCCGCGAAGCGTTTCGCGGCGGGGAATGTCCCGGATGTATTTCTTCATTTTCATAACGCGGACCTGAACCGGTTCGATGTGGCCGGTAATTTCTGTTATCTGAATGACGAGGCGTGGGCCGATGATCTGACGGACAGCGCGCGGGCCTACTGCGAGGACAGGGACGGGAACCTTCTGGGGCTGCCGTTCTGGGAGAACTCCGTATCCGGCTGCTACTACAACAAGACGATCCTGGACAGTCTGGGGATAAAGCCCGCCACGACGCAGGCGGAGTTTGACGTACTCTGTCAGGTGCTTTCGGAAGCCGGCTATACGCCGATCTGCTGGCCGGCGGACGGCTGCACATGGATGTACCAGTTCGGGCTGGATCCTGTTTTCGCGGATGATCCGGAGCTTTTGGAGAAGCTGAACCGGAATGAGATATCCTACTCCGGGATCCCGCAGGTGGAAAGTATGGCGGAATGGATCGGCAGCGCGGCGGATAAAGGCTGGTTTGGACCGGACTATCTGCGGACCGGCTGGTCGGATATCAGTTTGGATCTCGGCAGCGGCGACGCAGTCATGACGTTTATATGGGATACCTGGTTCTATACGGATTTTGAACAGGGACAGAAGTACGGTATCGATGATTTCGCCGTTATGCCGGTGTTCATGAATACAGCGGAAGAAGGCACCTACGAGGGCGGCAACCTGAACATGATGATGATCAATAAGAACGGACAGCAGCTGGAGGCGGCAAAGGAATTCCTCGCTTTCTGCGCGTCCCCGGAGAATTATAACGTGGCCTTCGACGGAATCTCCACGGAGAGCTGTTTTAAAGGACAGACCACCAATATCCAGTCGGAAATGGTGACGGACGCGCAGGCGTCCATCGCGGAGAAGGAAAGGGTCTCCACCGCGGCTTCCCGGATCGTCGGCTACAGCGCGGACGACGTGGCGGCGGCGTATAACAGCCTCCTGCGCGGCAAAACGGACGCCGCGGGATGCGTGAAGATGATGGACGACGCCCGGCAGGAGGAAGCGAAGAAGTACGGTGCGGAAGGGTTCTGATTCTAGGTGATCTCAATCTCACAGGAATCGCTGCCCGCGGTGATAAGGATGCGGTATATGCTTTTCGGCCAGGCTTTGGCCAGACGGGGATCGGTGATCGGGATCTCCTCTATAGTGATCTGTTCGGCGCCTTTGACGCGGCATGCGGCAAGGGCACCGATTTTTATTTCCATGCAAGAAGGGAGCCAGTGACGCTCTTCTTGTGCTTCCGTGCAGGCAGGATATCTCTGGCATTCTGGTTGTTTTATGTTAGTATGCGGGAAAGAATGGTTTTGCGGTGCAGTATTGGTAAACTCCGGTGCGGTTGTTTGATAAGAGCGAAGCACAGGTTTTTCGCAGGTGAGCAGCGTAAGAACCACCGGCATCGGCTCCGCCAGCTCCCAGGCGTCGCGGATCACGATCCGGCGCCCCTTTTCCAGTACCGCAGTCCGGACGTAAGAGCGGATCCTGCTGTCGGGATAGGCGGGGGCAATATCCATCGAGATGCGGGATTCGCCGGCGCGATCCTGACGCATGACTATGCCGGCAGCATCCTGTTGCATATTGCTATCAGGAATATCCTGTTGTGTATCGTTGTCCAGAATATCCTGTTGTCGCATATTACTGTTGGCAGTATACGTTTGCTGTCGTGCGATCGCGCCGACAGTAAGCAGCTGTTTTTTTCTATCACTGTCATTGTCTGCAAGCGTTGCGTTCAGCTGGTATGTCACACTGGACGCCGCGTACTGAGGTCCTGCCGCCTGCATCACGCCGCCGATGGTGGGCAGGTTGTGCCAGGCGGACTGCATGGTCCAGATCTCGTAGCGCCGGTCGGAGAAGGTCTTCTGCGTGTAGGATTCCACGCCCAGGTCGATGAACAGCGGCTGTCCGTCCTTGTAAATGATGAAGCTGCCGGTGTCGTTGTGATTATGATTGTCATCATTGTCTCCGGCTTTGACGGCCAGGCAGAAATGATCGTCCCTGGCGATGAAAAGGCCGGTGCTGGGGTAGAAGATGTCGGGGGGCGCTGCAGCGGACGGGGAGCCGGCTGCCGCCATCATTTCCTCATGGCAGAATACAGCCTGGGCGCGGTAAAACAGATTATGTTCTTCCACAGCCAGCTTTTCGGCTGTGGTGCTTTCCGCGTAATCCCGGGCGGCGAATTCCGCCAGGGCGTCGTTGCCGGTCCGCTTTCCAAAGAGGTATTCCCGTACGCCGCGGCGGCCCGCCAGAGGCGAGCAGTCCGCGAAATTGAGATAGTACGGCCCGGCTACATGGACATTTTGAATGTAGGCGGCCATGTTGCGGATCTTTGGTTCCCGGTATATACCGCTGAACCGGCCGCCGGTGATATCGTTCAGCACTTCCAGCGACTCAAAGAGCGTCAGTGCCGCGTGACCGAAATACTGCGCTCCCTCGTCGCAGCAGCCGTCATCCTCATAGTCTGCCAGAAAATAATCGAGACTTACGCAGGCCTGACGGAAGACGCGGTCTTTCCAGTCGGGTGGGAGAATCGCTGCCGATGCGGTATTTTCCGCCGCAGTACCGTCCGTCCGAGACATAGTTGTGGAAACTGCTGTTTTGCCGCATTCCGGAGTGGAACCATCCGTCTGAGTTGCAGTTGCAGAGAATGATGCCTCGTTCTGCTTCACTGCCGGGATCGGTTCTCTCGTAAACGCCGCCAGCAGCACATTCTGCGTACACCACGGCGTCCAGTTATTGAGCGGTCTGGAACCGTTGCCCATCCACCAGAAGTATTTCGTCAGATACGGAACGAAGATTCTTTTGCGCAGATTATCATTGACCAAAGTGGAAATGGCCGGGCTTACATTCGCCAACGCGTCCCGCAGAAGGTATTCCGCTACTCCGAGAACCGCGGCGGTCTCGGCGGCGAACAGGTCGACGACAGGCGCTGTCACATCCGGCAGCGGCATCTGCGGCCCGTCTGCGGAATTATGGGCCGGAAGCTGCCAGCCGCTTTCCTCGCAGATCAGGAAGATACCGTTGACGATATCATCCAGAAACCGTCCTTTATACTCCACACACTCTGCCAGAACCAGCGCACAGAGCGCCGTCCGGCGGGCAAACTGTTTGTCCTCATAGTGGACCCGGTTGCCGGTCCTTGTGAATTCCATGTAGTCCGTGGCCAGGATCTGCGGGTACGCATAACCCAGATAGTTCTCCCCTTCGGCGATCAGCGCCGTCCTCAGATCTTCCGGCAGGTTCTCCCACGCCGTCCGGTCTGCGGCGGCAGGAAGGCCGCGGTATATGGCGGATGGTTCTATCGTTATGTTTGAGGCGATTTCAGCGAGCATATGTCGATTCTCCATTTTTTCAATTTCTGTAAAAAGTCTGTTTATTTAATTCCATTTTCTCAGTCTGTTTCCGTCGTCGGATCTCTGAGACTTTATATCCAGAGTATGATATGATTTCCAGCAAAAGTCAAGCATTCCTTTTGGCAGAATCGTTGACAAATGCCGCAGGGAAAAACTATAATATTTACATATTTGAGCATATGCAGGGAGGTGCGGAAATGAAGGTATTATTGATCGGCGGGACCGGAACCATCAGCACGGAGATCTCGAAGAAATTGATCCGGGACGGCCATGAACTGTGGCTTATCAATCGCGGAAACCGGAACCATGAGCTGCCGGAGGGCGCGCATACGATCACCGTGGATATCGGCGACGAGGAGAAAGCGGCCGCGCTGCTGACTGGCCAGTCCTTCGACGCGGTGGCGGATTTCATCGCGTTCGTTCCGGCGCAGCTTGAGCGGGATTACCGGCTGTTTCGGGGAAAGACCGGGCAGTTTATCTACATCAGTTCCGCGTCGGCGTACCAGAAACCGTTGTCGGACTACCGGATCGACGAGGGCACGCCGCTTTCCAACCCTTACTGGGAGTATTCCCGCAATAAGATCGCGGGCGAGGAGTATCTGATGAAGCTGTACCGGGAAGAAGGATTCCCGGTCACCATCGTGCGGCCCAGCCACACCTACTGCGAGCGCAGCATGCCGATCGGTTTCCACGGGAAGAACGGAAGCTACCAGGTCCTGAAGCGGATGCTGGAGGGCAAGCCGGTGCTGATCCACGGCGACGGCACGTCTCTGTGGACGCTGACCCACAGCCGGGATTTCGCGAAGGCATTCGTGGGGCTGATTGGAAATATCCACGCCATCGGCGAGGCGGTGCAGATCACCGGGGACGAGACGCTGACCTGGAATCAGATCCATCAGATCGTGGCCCATGCGCTGGGAGTTACATTGAAACCATATTACGTATCGTCGGCGTTCCTGGCGGCCGCGGCGCCGGATGGATTGGGCGACGGGCTTCTGGGCGACAAAACCCACAGCGTGGTCTTCGACAACAGCAAGCTGAAACGGCTGGTGCCGGATTTCACCGCCACGGTGCGCTTCGACCAGGGCGCGAGGGAAGCCGCGGCGTACATCTTGAGCCATCCGGAATGTCAGGTGGAAGATCCGGAGTTTGACGCGTGGTGCGACAGGGTGATCGCGGCGCAGGAAGAGGCGCTTCGGAAGGTGCGGGGGAAGTAAGCGCAGCGCCGGACACGTTGCCGACAGACTGGTACAGATTGACATAACCTTTGGAAAGAAGTACAATATTTTACAGCTAGTTACACATGACGGATTTTGAAAAATGAATAAGGAGGAAACAGACATGAACGACATTCTGAAAGCGATCGAAACGCGCAGTTCTACCCGCGGCTACACGGATCAGAAGCCGACGAAGGAGCAGATGGACACCCTGCTGAACGCGGCGCTGCAGGCGCCGACGGCGGCCAACCGGCAGGAGATCCACATCTCGGTTGTGGACGGTTCCGATCCGATCCTGGCGGAGATCGAGAAAGA
>CANPZZ010000014.1 GCA_947589125.1 uncultured Lachnospiraceae bacterium | reverse complement strand
CTGGAGACCGTTCCCTACGCATCCCTGGCGGCAGCCTATTCGAAGGTAACGCCGGCGCTCCGCGCGGCGGGCAAGTACGTCGGCGGTTCCCCGACTCCCAACAAGTACTACGTGGGCGAGCCGATCATCAACGGTTTCCGCAAGGAGTCGTCTCAGGTGCCGCTTATGGTTGGTTCCGTGTTCGGCGAGTTCACCTCCTTCGCGCCCAGCTCCATCGATATACATACGGCGACACCGGAGGAAGGCCGCGAAGCGGTACGCGCCCTGCTTGGAAAGGAACTGGCGGCGAAGATCCTTCCCATGTTCGAGAAAGCTTATCCGGAGCGGCATCCGGCCAACCTGATGACGCTGGATTTCATTTTCCGCGCGCCGGAGCAGCAGTACATCAAGATCAGAAGCGCGATGAATTCCTGCACCTACGCCTACCTGTTCAATCAGGATATGCCTATCGACGGCGGACGGACGCCGTGGCACTGTTCCGACGTGCCGTTCTTCTTCCACAACACGGAGCTGGCCCCCTACACCCAGATGGAAGGCGGCCTGACCGAGAAGCTGGAAAGCGAGATCTTCGGCGCTGTGGCGGCATTTGCCCGCACCGGCGATCCGAACCACGCCGGCATCCCCCAGTGGAAACCCAGCACGCCGGAAGAGGAATGGACCATCCTCTTTGACGCCAATACCCGCGTCGTCTGCAACCATGACCGGGAGCTGATCCCGGTGATGGCGACGGAAGCCGGGCCGGCGTTTATGAAGAAGTTCGAGGAGAATAAGGATAAAGTACAGCACTGAGATATCTGTGCGGGAGCACGGAAGGGAGAATTTGGGGGCGCCGCCGGCGCCCCCGTTTTCTTTCACACTCTTTATATTTCCATACGAACAGGTCGCCGGTGACGCCCTGTTCATATTACAATTCTATCAGATCTTCCATTCTGCAGCACAACGTCCTGCTCAGTCTTAGAAGCGTTTCCGCAGCCGTCTTATTGATATCACGCTGTCGCTGCTCGAAGAGCTGGATCTGGCGCAGCGGAACCCCGGAATCCGCAGCCAGTTCCGATTGGGAGAAGCCGCAGATCTCCCTCCGCAGACGCAGCCTCGTTCTGGGATACGCCTCTTTCATTTTCCTCTGCATCCTATCCGCGAACTGCAGGATATCCATCTCATGGCAGGCGGGATACATGGCGATGATCTTCTCTATAGACGCAACGTCTAATATTTCCATAAATGAATACCCGCTGTACCACTGGTAAAACGCCAACGCCCACCCGGCCCAGTATTCCGGCCCTTTATCGATGTACATGGCATCTTCCGCATCCGCAAACGGCGTATTGGTTTCTGTCAATATCTTCCGCGCCAGTTCACAGCCATTGATTCCCGCGACATAACGAGGATTGCCGCCGCCGAACTGTCTGGCGGTATCTGACACAGCAAAAGCCCTGCCGAAAACATCCGGCTCCACCCCGAGGGTCATGACAGCGAAATCCACGGCGTCTCCAAGAATGCGCTGCGCCCCGGCAAGGTATTCTTCATCGTAGGCGCGGATCGTCATTTTCAATGCCCTCCCTCATAATGTCGATCATATATAGTTCATTGATCCCGTCGGAAGACTGCCGGGTCCTGCGGTATGCCCGCCGCGCTTCCCTGTCACGGAAAACTCTCTTCTCGTAGTAAACATCAGCGGCTGCGGGCACTGCATCCACAAAACGGATATGCTCAAACGAAAGCCGGCTTTTCAGAACGATCTGTTCGCCCAGCCGGCCCAGCCGCATTGCCTCAGACAACGTTTTAAGAGAAATCGTACCGGCAACGAAATCCTGGGCAAACGTAAAATAAGAATCGTCGGCGCGATAGCCAATGATAACATCATACGGTGACGGATCAACAAAGAAATGCTGCTGAATGTAGTTCTTCGCATCTTCCGCAATACTCCCGTTCTGCCAGTAGCTGCGGTATCTTGCCAGAATTGCCAGCCAGTTCAAAATATGATAGTCGGAGGAATTGAGCCGAAGTATCTTAAGGCCGTCCAGATCCAGTTCATAGATATTGGCAAAGCCATTCCTCCGGTCGGCACAGGCCCACTCCTTCGCCAGTTCGATGCTTTCCGTCGTATAAAAACCGTATCCATAGTCATTTGTTCGTTTACTGCCCTGATACACCGGAACCTCGATGATATGATCCGAACCATGATAAACAAGCATCGTTTTTCAACTCCTTCCCGCTCCATTATATCTCTACAGCGATATAAAATCAAGGAGTCTGACTCATTCTTTCACAGCAGTTTCTTTCACCACACCAATAATGATGAAAGCAGCTATGCCGCGGCCGTTTCACTCCGCCAGATATCTCTCCGCTGACGCCACCGCATTGGCTCCGTCGGCTACGGCGGTCACGATCTGCCGGAGCGCCTTCGTGCGCACGTCGCCCGCGGCGAAGATGCCTGGCGCAGAGGTCTTCCCGGTCTCATCCGCCGCGATATAGCCGTGGTCCATCTCCACCAGCCCCTCAAAGATCTCACTGTTCGGCGTAATGCCCACGGCGATGAAGACGCCCTGCAGCGGAAGCGCCGAGCTCTCGCCGGTCTTCACATTCTTAACCGTCAGTCCACTTACCTGGCCGTCTCCCTCGATCTTCTCCACGACGGTGCTCCACAGCATCTCCACATTCGGAAGGTTCAGAAGCTTCTCCTGCAGGCTCTTCGCCCCCCGCAGCTCGTCGCGGCGGTGGATCACATAGACCTTCCGGCAGCCTCTCGCCAGGAAAATGGCATCCTCAATGGCCACGTCGCCGCCGCCCACCACGGCCACGTCCTTATTGCGGAAGAACGCACCGTCGCAGGTGGCGCAGTAGGACACGCCCATACCCGCAAGTTCCTCTTCCCCCGGCACGCCCAGCTTGCGGTGAACCGCGCCGGTGGCGATGATCAGGCTCCGCGCCGCGTAGGTCTCATTCTCGCAGACGACCTGATAAATGGTCCGGCCGGCCGCAGCCGCAGCCGGATCCGCTCCTTCGCGCAGACATTCCACACGCTCTGCCCTGTCCATGACGAACTTCACACCCAGACCATCGGCGTGTTCCCGGAATTTCATACCCATATCGAAGCCGTTGATGCCCGGAAGCCCCGGATAGTTGTCCACCTCGTAGGTGTTCACTACCTGACCGCCGCTGACATATTCCTTCTCGATCACCAGCGCGTCCAGGCGGGCCCTCTCCGCGTAGATGCCGGCCGCCAGGCCGGCGGGGCCGGAGCCGAGGATCAGAAGATCGTAGATTTTATCCATATGTATTCTCCTTTTGCTTTGAATTACATCCGCATACCATTTTTCACAATGTCTTTGCTTACGCGAATAGTATACTTAGTATACCATACTATCCCCATATTATCCAAACATATTTTTCTGTACCCTTCATCCTGCATTTATTCCGGCGAATTCTGGAACAAATTTTACAGCGCCCTGCACCTTGCATTTCACACCCCGGCATGGTATCATAGTAAAGTACCATTCTAACCGTAATGATGCCAATGACCAGGCTGCAAGGAGATCCCGTATGAGCGGAAAAACCGTTCTGGTGACCGGCGCTTCCCGGGGGATCGGGAAGGCCGTCGCCCTGCGATTCGCAAAAGAGCATAACAATCTGGCGATCAGCTGTCTGAAGAATACCGAGCGGCTGGCGGAGACGAAAGAGGAGGCTGAGAAGCTGCAGAGCGCCTGCCTCGCCTATACCGGCGACATGGGCGACATGGACTGCTGCCGGGAGTTCTTCTCCCTCGCCGAACGGCGCTTCGGCCATATTGATATCCTGGTCAATAACGCAGGTATTTCCTATATCGGCCTGCTGCAGGATATGAGCTGCGAGGACTGGGACCGGATCATAAGGACCAATCTGACCGCCGCGTTCAACTTAAGCAAGCTGGTCATTCCCGGCATGGTCGCGCGCCAGGCCGGACATATCATCAACATATCCTCCGTGTGGGGCAGTGTCGGCGCGTCCTGCGAGACCGCCTACTCCGCGGCGAAGGGCGCGCTGAACGCCTTTACCCGGGCCCTGGCCAAGGAACTGGCCCCCAGCCATATCCAGGTCAACGCCGTCGCCTGCGGCGCCATCGACACGGAGATGAATCATTTTCTGACACCTGAAGAACTCGCTGCGCTGACCGATCAGATTCCTGCCGGACGTCTGGGGACGCCGGAGGAAGTTGCTGACCTGGTCTGGCAGCTGACACAGTCGAATGCCTATCTGACCGGGCAGGTCATAGGTCTGGATGGAGGTTGGATCTGATGCCCACAACATATGCGCACTACCGTTTTGGAACCGAAGTTTACAAAAGTCTCCCCCGCGATCTGCGGGAGAGCATCCGTCCCTACATAGGGCTTTACTGTATCGGGCTCCATGGCCCGGACGTTCTCTTCTACTACAAGGCCCTGAAGAAAAATTCCGTCAGCGAGACCGGTTTCGCCATGCACGCCCGGCCCGGCTTCGAATTCTTCGAGCGTGCGGAGGATATTCTCCGCGCGGTCCCATCGGTGGACATTGCCCCATCCATGGCATATCTCTATGGCTTTCTGTGCCATTTTGCCCTGGACAGCACCTGCCACCCCTATGTGGAGCAGACGGCGCGCGAAGTTCCTCTCACCCACAACGCCATTGAATCCGAATTCGACCGGATCCTGATGGAAGCGGACGGCTACGATCCGCTGCGTTTCCGTCCGATCCGGCACCTGAAGGCCACCCGCTTTAACGCCCGGATCATCGCCGCGTTCTTCCCGGAGATCTCCAGGCGCCAGATCCTTCACGCGATCCGTTCCCAGCGGACCGATCTGAAGCTGCTGGCCCCGAAGGGAGCGCTGAAGCGGCGGATCCTCATGTTCCTCATGCGGCTGGTTCACTGTCCGAGAAGCATCCACGACATGGTCATCACGCCCCAGCCGCTGCCCGGAAGCACGCCTATCTGCGCGGAGATGCTCCGTCTCTATGAGACTGCCGTTCCCTTCGCCGCAGAGCTGATCCGGAATTTCCAGGCGTATACGGAAGGAACGACGCCGCTGGACGCGCGGCTGGATCATACGTTCGGCGAGAACTGATTCTCATAATAATCCCCTAGAAATACAATCGCGGCCTGCCGGAAACGCAAATTCTCCGGTCAGGCCGCGCATTTTGTATTCTTCTGCTTATTCCACCGTCACCGATTTCGCCAGATTCCGCGGCTTATCCACGTCCAGACCTTTGCCCAGCGCCACATAATACGCCAGAAGCTGGAGCGGCACCACCGTAAGGCTGGCCGCAAAGCACTCCATCGTCTTCGGCACGTAGATCGTGTAATTCGCCACGTCTTCCATGCTGTAGTTCCCGTAGCTGGTCACTCCCAGCACATAGGCCCCGCGGCTCTTGACCTCCACCATATTGCTGATCAGCTTCTCAAAAAGGCTCTTCTGCGTCGCCACGCCGACCACCAGGATCCCGTCCTCGATCAGCGAGATTGTCCCGTGCTTCAGTTCTCCCGCCGCATACGCCTCTGAATGGATATACGAGATCTCCTTCAGCTTAAGCGACCCTTCCAGCGAGGACGCGTAATCCAGCCCCCGCCCGATGAAGAAAATATCCTTGCTGTGGGAGAATTTATTGGCGAACCACTGGATCCGTTCCTTCTCTTCCAAAATCCGCTCGATCTTCTCCGGCAGCCGCAGCAGTTCCGCGGTCATCTCTTCCTCGGCGGCCCCGTCGATCATGCCCTTCGCCCTTCCCAGTCCGATGGCCAGCAGATATACCGCCGCCAGCTGGGTGCTGTAAGCCTTCGTCGTCGCCACCGAGATCTCCGGCCCGGCCCAGGTATAGAACACGCTGTCCGCTTCCCGGGCGATGGAACTCCCCACCACGTTGACGATGCCAAGCACCCGGTAGCCCAGCTTCTTCGCCTCCCGAAGGGCCGCCAGGGAATCCGCCGTCTCGCCCGACTGGCTGACCACGACCACAAGCGTATCCTTCTCCATCACCGGGTTCCGGTAGCGGAACTCGCTGGCCAGATCCACGTCCACCGGCACTCTGGCCGTCTGCTCCACCATGTATTTGGCGGTCATGCACACATGGTAGGCCGAACCGCAGGCCACCATCTGGATCCGGGAAACCTTCGCCAGATCCTCCTGACTCATTCCCAGCTCTTCCAGATTCACATGGCCCTCGCTGATCCTCGGGCTCACGGTGTCCCGCACCGCCTTGGGCTGCTCGTAGATCTCCTTCAGCATGAAATGGGCGAATCCGCCCTTCTCCGCCGCCTCCGTGTCCCAGTTGACCTGGGAAAATGTCTCCTCAACCTCTTCCTGATCCACATTATAGAAATGGATCTCCCGGTCCGTCAGCTTCACGATCTCCAGATTCGGAATGAAGCATACGTCCCTGGTGTATCTGAGGATCGCCGGCACATCCGACGCGATGAAATTCCCCTGGTCCGACCGTCCCACGATCAGCGGGCTGTCCTTGCGCACCGCGTAGATCTCGCCCGGCCGGTCCGCGAAAAGGATACCCAGCGCGTAGGAACCGCGGACGCGGAACATCACCCTGCTGATGGCCTCTATCGGGTTGCCGGCGTAGTATTTGTCAAGAAGATGGGCCACGGTCTCCGTGTCCGTCGCCGATATAAAGGAAAATCCTTCCTTCGTAAGCCTGTCGCGGATCTCCTGATAATTCTCGATGATACCGTTATGCACCACCGCCACCCGCTTGTTCTTCGCGTAGTGAGGGTGGGAATTGACCACGGACGGCTCCCCGTGGGTCGCCCAGCGGGTATGACCGATGCCGCAGGTACCGGGCACCGACCGGCCGTCGTCCGTCATCTCGCGCAGAACTTTCAAGCGCCCCTTCGCCTTGACGATCTCGATGGATGGTTCGGTGCCGCCCTCGCTGACACCTTTCGGCTGCCCTGCACCGACGGTCTGCCTGCTGACGCTCTGCGCGCCGCGTACCGATGCCGCGCCGGCACCTTCCGCGCCGCTTGCCGCCGCGCCCCCCTGCGCCACCGCGATTCCCGCCGAATCATAGCCGCGGTATTCCAGCTTCTCCAGTCCGTCAAGCAGGATCGGCGCCGCCTGATGCCTGCCTGTGAATCCTACGATTCCGCACATGCGCTACGCCTCCTGATGACCTCTTTCTATGATCGTATTCACCACACTATCCACATACTCCTGGCATTTCTCCAGACTGTCGGCCTCGACCATGACCCGGATCACCGGCTCCGTGCCGCTCTCACGCACCAGGATCCGCCCGTCGTCGCCCAGCGCCGCGGACACACGGTCCACCGCCGCCTGCACCGCCGCGTCCTCCCTGGCCGCCTTCTTATCCTTCACGCGGACATTCTTAAGAACCTGGGGATAAGCGACCATGGGCGCGCCCAGCTCGCTTAACGTCTGCTTCTTCTCCAGCATGACCTCCATCATCTTGATCGCCGTCAGGATCCCGTCGCCGGTCGTGGCGTATTTGCGGAAAATGATATGGCCCGACTGCTCGCCGCCGATCCGGTAGTTGTTGGAGACCATATTTTCATAGACATACTTATCGCCCACGGCGGTCTTCTCGTACTCGATCCCTACCGCGTCCAGGGCTTTATACAGACCGAAATTGGACATGACCGTGGTGACGATCTTATTGCCCAGAAGCTCACCCTGCTCCTTCATATAACAGCCGTAGATGTAAAGGATCTTGTCGCCGTCCACCACTTCGCCGTTCTCATCCACGCACAGGCAGCGGTCCGCGTCGCCGTCAAAGGCGAAGCCCACGTCCAGGTTATTCTCTTTCACAAACTTCTGCAGATTCGCGATATGGGTGGAGCCGCAGTCCGCGTTGATATTCTGGCCGTCCGGCTTATTGCCGATCACATAGGTCTTGGCTCCCAGGGCGTCGAACACGCTCTTGGCGATCATCCAGGCGCTGCCGTTGGCGCAGTCCAGACCCACACGCTTCCCCGAATAGGAGCGGGTCGCCAGCGAGATCAGATAACCAATATAACGGTTCCGGCCGATGGCGTAATCCACGGTCTGGCCGATCTTCTCGCGGGTAGCGTAAGGGATCTCGCCGGAATAACCGTCCAGATAGGCTTCTACCTTCATGATGGTTTCCTCATCCATTTTCTCGCCATAGTAGTTGATCAGCTTGATCCCGTTATCATAAAACGGATTATGGCTGGCGGAGATCATGATGCCTCCGTCGAAATCCTCGGTACGCACCACATAGGAGACGCTGGGCGTCGTCGTTACATGCAGAAGATAGGCGTCCGCCCCGGATGCCGTAAGGCCGGCCGCCAGAGCGTACTCAAACATATACGAGGACCGGCGGGTATCCTTGCCGATGACCACCTTCGCCGGTCCGTTCGCCCTCTTCTGCCCGTAATACCAGCCAAGGAACCGCCCGATCTTATAGGCGTGTTCCACGTTCAGCCCCACATTGGCCTCCCCCCGAAAGCCGTCTGTACCAAAATATTTTGCCATGTTTTCATCCTCCACTCTTACTTCTTATTTTAACATATGCCCCTTTTGGGGGCTCTTGCGTATATCACAGTCTTCTTCCCCGGCCGTGCCCGCCGGCCGATTCTCCTGCCTGCCGCGGTCGCCGGTCCGTCTGCGTTTCCACCACGACTATCGGTCAGCCTGCGTCTCCGCGCCGGCCGGATCCCTTCCGCTTTCTCGATCCGGTCCTGGCCGCGGGAACTATCTCCGCCGCGCGAAACATGCCGCCTTATTGCTCCCGCGATGCCGAAACCATCTCTCCGATAAAGAAAATCACCGCACCCAGCAGGATGCAGACGTCGCCGATATTAAAGATCACTTTCTTAAGCCGGGCCAGACGGACATTGAGATAATCCACCACATACCCGCGGACGAACCGGTCGTACAGATTGCTCACCGCGCCGCCGATGGTCAGCGCCAGTCCCAGCTTCTGCAGGCGGTTCCCTTTCCGCGGAAAGAGCCATAAGAAGATCCCGGCCGCCCCGCTTGCCACTGCCAGCGGGAGCTCGCGCACAAGCTGCGGGAACTGCGCCAGCCGCCCAAAAGGCAGCCCCGGATTGTGGATCTTAAAGATCGTAACCAGTCCGCCGCATCCTTCAAGCTGTCTCGGAAACGCATCGTCTTTTGTATGTTCGATTATGTCCTTAATTCCCAGATCGACCGCGATCACCGCGGCGATCAGAATGATCAACAGCACAGTCAAATCCTCCTTTCCAGGTTTAAAGCCCAAAACCTGTGTATCATCATACACTAAATATCTTTTTCCGTCCAGTCAGGATTCATACATTAAGAGAAAATTAAGAAGCTGCAGGGAGCCGAACTGCCGCTCGCCGCGCCGCATATGATATAAGGAAAATGTCTCCGGGAGAACCTATTATGGCCAACTGCGCAGGGAATCCCGCCCGCGAGGATTATGCCGATTTTATCTACCGTCACGGCAACAGCAGCCTGAACCAGCTGGAAAATTACGTAGAAAACGGATGCTTCAGCTACGTCAACCAGGAATTTGCCGTCTTTCACGTCCCTTTAAGCGGGATCGCTCCCATTTCCCTGGAGAACTATCCGTACTCGTCGATTCCCAAGCTCTATGCGCTTCTGGACAATACGAGCGTCGAGGCCGCGGGGATCCTGCCGTCCTTCCGCCTGCCGTCTCTCAATACCCGCGGGGAAGGCGTTATTATCGGTTTCATCGACACCGGCATCGACTACCGGAATCCCCTGTTCATGGATAACGACGGCAATACGCGCATCCTGGGGATCTGGGACCAGACGCTGCCCGGCGAGGGCTTTACGGTCACAGGCTCCAATGAATTTCCTTTTCAGTTTCTCTACGGCCGCGAATTCCTGCAGCCAGCGATCAACGAAGCCCTCCGTTCCAATGACCCGCTGTCCGTCGTTCCTTCGGCGGATGAGGAAGGTCACGGCACTTTCCTGGCGGGAGCCGCCGGCGGAAGCGAAGTCGCGGATATGGATTTCATCGGCGCGGCGCCTGCCTGCTGGCTGGGCATGGTCAAGCTGAAACCGGCCAAACAGTATCTGCGGGATTTCTATCATATCCCGCAGGACGCGGCGGCTTACCAGAGCAACGACATCATGCTGGGCGTCACCTGGCTTACGACCCTGGCGTACCGCTACAACATGCCTCTTGTGATCTGTCTGAGCCTGGGAAGCAATCAGGGCGGCCATGACGGCTCTTCTCCGCTGGCCCAGGTCCTCAACCGCCTGCAGATCTTTCTCGGCGTCTCCGCTGTCTGCGCCGCCGGAAATGAGACCGGGCGGCAGCACCATTATGTCGGCCAGGTGTCCAGAAACACCGTCTACGACGAGGCGGAACTGCGGGTCGCGGAAAATGAACCCGGCTTCGACGTAGAACTATGGGCCAGCCCGCCGGAAGTATATACCATCGGACTCGTCTCGCCCACCGGCGAATCCATCGACCGGATCCCTCTGCGGGACGGCCATGTGGAAACCGTGCGGTTTCCCGTCGACCAGACGACCGTGACCGTCGCTTATGAAACCATTTCCGGCGGACAGAGCAGCTATCTGGCTTTGCTTCATTTCGCGGCTCCTTCCCCGGGCATCTGGCGCATCCGGGTCTATCCCACGGTCGCGATCACAGGGACTTTCCATATGTGGCTGCCGGTACACGGCTTTGTCCGGGACGACACCGTATTCCTGCGGTCGGATCCGTTTACCACGATCACCTCTCCGGGAAATTCGCCGTTCGCCATCACGGCCGGCGCTTATAACCACTTAAACGGCAGTCTTTATATTCATTCCAGCCGCGGTTATACCCGCGACGGCATGGTCAAGCCGGATCTGGCCGCCCCCGGCGTGTCTGTCTACGGTCCGGGAAGGTCTCCGGTCTCCGGCGTTTACCCCATGATCCGCATGACCGGCACCTCCGCGTCCGCCGCCCTGGTGGCCGGCGCAGTGGCGGACCTGTACTCCTGGGGATATGTGCGCGGCAACGATCCCTATATCACCAATAATGTAGTAAAAGCCTATCTGACCCGCGGCGCAAAAAGAAATCCAAGCTACGCATACCCCAGCCGCGAATGGGGGTACGGTACCCTGGATCTATATCAGTCTTTATTATCGCTGAGAAACTAGAATTCTGTCCCGCGCCGGCGCGCCCGGGTTCCGGCTGCAGTACAGGCTTCGCAGCCGCCCCGGACACCTGCGTCTCAGCCCCGCATCTCGATCCGCGGACCGCCGTTCTTCTCCAGATAGCTTCTGGTAATGACCACGGTGCCGATGGAAGGATCCTTAGGCACCTCGAACATGATATCCAGCATGAATTCCTCCATGATGGCCCGCAGCGCCCTGGCCCCGGTCTCCCGCTTTATGGCTTCGGCCGCGATCCATTCCAGCGCGTCGTCCTCGAAGACCAGCTTCACTTCGTCCAGCGCCAGAAGTTTTATGTACTGCTTCAGGATCGCGTTCTTCGGCTCCTTTAATATCTTCACCAGCATCGGCTCCGTCAGCTTCCTAAGAGTCACCTGGATCGGCAGACGGCCCAGAAACTCCGGGATCATGCCAAATGCCCGAAGATCCGCGTTGGTCGCATGGCTCAAGATATCCGGATCATCGTCATACCGGTCCTTCAGTTCCGCCCGGTAGCCGATGGACGAAGATTTATTCAGCCGTTCCTTCACGATCCGCTCCAGATCCGGAAACGCGCCGCCGCAGATAAACAGGATCTGATCTGTATTCACCGTTGCCATGGGCGAAAGGGCGTTCTTCTGGTTCGTCCCCACCGGCACTTCCACCATACTGCCCTCCAGGAGCTTTAAAAGCTCCTGCTGAACCGACTCACCGCTGACATCTCGGCTGTTCGTGTCTTTCTTCTTGGCGATCTTGTCGATCTCGTCGATAAAGACGATCCCGTGCTCCGCCCGTTCCACGTCGTTATCAGCCGCTGCCAGCAGCTTGGAGATCACGCTCTCGATATCGTCGCCAATGTATCCGGCCTCCGTAAGCGAAGTCGCGTCGGCGATCGCCAGCGGCACATCCAGAAGCCTTGCCAGCGTCTTCACCAAATAGGTCTTGCCGCTTCCCGTAGGTCCGATCATCAGGATATTGGACTTCTCAATGATCACGTCGTCCGCGGCGGCGGGCGCATTCTCCTCCGCCTGCCGGGACTGCTCGGCGAACACCCGCTTATAGTGGTTATAGACAGCCACGGAGATCACTTTCTTGGCCTGCTCCTGCCCGATCACATACTGATCCAGACTGGCCTTGATCTTATGGGGCGCAGGAATATCCCGAATATCGAATGCCGGCTGCTCTTTCGCTTTCGGAGCCTTTTTCTTTATCCGCTGTTTCTGCGGGATCTCCGGCTGAGGAATGTTCAGCTTGGAAATGTCGCTTAAGTTCATGTTCATAAACGGCATATTCTGGATCTTGGAGAAATCAAAGCCATTCTGAAGCACCGTGTCGAAGGCCTTCTGCATACAGTCGTGACAGAGACACATACCGCCGGGCATATTGATCATAGGCCCGGCCTTGCTCTCCGTACGACGACAGGAATAGCAGATCTTCTCATACTGATCGTCACTGCTATCCCTGTCATTTGTCCCGTTTTCAGGTTTTGTATCTTCTGTCAGATTCTCATCTTTTTCGTTCAAATGTGTTCTCCTGTCCGGACATTTAATCCGCGCTTACCTGGGCGCCCAGCGTGATCGTGATCGTTCGCTCCACATACTCGCCGTCTGTCAGCGACTCCACAACCAGTTCTACCGTCTCGCCCTTCTTATAATACTTCAGCAGATCCTGCAGGCTGGCGTATGTCGTCACACGCTGGCCGTCAAACTTCGTAATAACATCCTTCTCATGAAGATCTGTCTTCTCCGCGGCGCCGCCTTCCACGATCCGGTAGACATAGACGCCGGCCGGCATATCAAGCTGCTTCTGCATAGTGTCGTCCACGGTCACTCCCTGGATTCCCAGGTAACCGACCTCGTCCTCATTTACCTTCTCGCCGCTGCGGCGAACCATCAGCGTATCCAGAATCTCCTGCGCCTGGGAAATGGGAATCGCGAAGCCCATGCCTTCCACGTCCGTATCGGAATACTTGGCTTCATTAATACCGATGACCTGTCCTTCCATATTCAGCAGCGCGCCGCCGCTGTTGCCCGGATTGATCGCCGCGTCGGTCTGGATCAGATGCTTGGTGCTGCCGTCCGTCTGCACCTCCCGGTTCAGGGCGCTCACATAACCTACTGTCACGGCCTGCCCATATCCCAGAGCGTTGCCGATCGCGATCACGCCCTGGCCGATCTTAAGCTCTTCGGAATCGCCCAGTTCGGCGACTGAGATCTTATTCATCGTGTCCGTCGGGATCGTGTCCAGCGGAACCGCCACGATCGCCAGATCGCTCTCCGAATCGGTTCCCTTGATCGACGCGCTCAGTTCTGTATCATCGATAAATACGACGGAAAGCTCGTTCGCGTTCTCTACTACGTGATTATTCGTCGCGATCAGCAGTTCCGTATCGTTCTGTCCCACGATGATACCTGACCCGGCGCTGGGCACCTCATAGGTCTGGGTTCTTCCGAACCACGGATTCACGCTCTGGTAAAGCATCGTATTGTTGATGGCTACCACCGAAGGCATCGCCTCTTCCACGATATCCGATACATCCATGGCAACCGTCTGGCCGCCGGCTGCATTCCTGTTAATCCGGCTGGCAATCCGATCCATCTCCTCTTCTGAGAGCGTCGGATACTGCTGCACAGACTCGCTTACCGTCTGCGGCGGTTCCGTCTCCTTCTCCATGGAATCCGCCAGCATGTTCACTCCCACCATGGTTCCGCCGGATACAAACCCGAACAGAAGAGCTGCGGCGACGATACCGGCTGTCTTCCTGAGCAGGCCGGGCTTCCGGTCTTTTTTCTTCTTCGGCGCCTGCGGCGGTGTCTGAGGCTGGTACTGCTGATAGGTCTGTCCGTTCGTCTGAGAATAATATCCCTGATATCCGGAACCGTTCTGGCTCTGATAACCGTAACTGCCCGCCGGCCGGTTCTGATCGGTCTGCTGTGAGGACTGCCAGCTTCCTGAAGCCGCCGTCTCCGCCTGTGCGTTCCACGCCTGCTGTCCACCGTAATAAGAAGACGGCTGCGGCTGCGGCGCTTCACTTCCCTGCGCCTGAGCCTGCGGCGTCTGGGACTCCGTCTGCATCTGCTCCGGCTGGGTCTGCTGCACATCGCCCATTACAAAATTCACTTCCGCGGAGTTTATATTCTCCCTCGCGGTGTTATCGTTTTCCTGCTCTATATTTCTGTTTTCCTCGTCGTACATAAATTACAACCCCTTTCCAAATGAAACTTTGGTTTATTTCTTTCGATGGTCTAAATATATCAGTACTTTGTGACCAATCTGTGAAAGAAAAACAATAAAACTGTGAAATCAGGGGTCATATTTTTATCCGATCGGGCCGCCTCCCGGATTCTCCTGAATATCGGTTCCGGGCCCGGTGATCACACCGCTGCTGTTATCGGATCCACCGGAATTCATCGGACCTAACGGGCCGTTTCCAGCATCGTTGTTCTCTGAACCGGACGGGCCATCCGCTCCGCCGGATACCGGGTTTCCATTAGGTGCTGCAGTCCCGCCCGGCGCTGTGTTCTCGCCGGGCGCCACGGTACCGCCCGGCGCCACGGTACCGCCCGGTACTTCCGCGCCCCCGGGCGTTTCATTCCCCCCGGGCGTCACGTTTTCTCCAGAGGTACCATTCCCCCCGGGCGTCACATTGTCTCCAGAGGTCCCATTCCCGCCAGGCGTTACCGTTCCGCCAGATGCCGGAACCCCTCCCTGGGTCGTCGGACCGTTGGGCGCTGTCGTCCCGCCAGGAGTTGTCGTATCTCCCGGAACCGTCCCGCCAGACGCATTGTTATCCACGCCGCCGGAGTTGTCCGGTATAAGAGGCAGGTCTCCCGTCGTCGGACCGGCCACGCCGCCCGGAGCAGGTTCCGTACCTCCCGTAACCGGTCCTGCGCCAGGACTCGGTCCCTCCGTTCCGGAATAAACTGTTCCTCCCGGAGTATTCCCCGGAATCTCAGAGCCTTCGTCATCCGGTTCCGGACCATCGATCAGTTCGCCATTTTCGTCTGTCTCTCCGATCTCGGGCACAGGGGCGACGATCACCCCATTCTCGTCCGTCTCCGCGGTACTCACTTCCGCCGCTGTCGTTTCCTTCTGCGTCTCTGCTGTTTCCTTCGTCTCCGCGGCGGCCGTAGTCGGCTTGCTCTGAACCGCATAGACACCGGAATCGGATGATATCTTCTCACTGATCCTCTTCACGGCCTCCGTCGGCTCATAATCCTCATCGCCGAACAGGAACTGATGAAGCTGGGTCACATTGGACGCCAGCGTCTGCGGGATAATACAGGCGCCTCTGGCCTTCCCCATGTTGGCTTCGCTACGCTCAAACGGAAAACCTCCCGTCTCCCCGATATGATACTTGGTCATACTAAGCGCCACATTGGTCAGATCCGCAAAATCCAGATTTGTCATGACCTCCTGCAGACAGGTCACCAGTATATTATTAAGAACCGGATAATCCGCCTTCTTTGCCTTGTCAAACGCAGCCTGGATCACCTTTTTCTGCCGCTCCACGCGCTGGTAATCGCTGTCCATCAGACGCAGACGGCCATAGGCTACGGCCTGGATCCCGTCCAGATGATTCATGCCGGCGCTCTGCAGATGATGAGAACCGACGCCGGTCTCCTCCACCGTCTCCGTAATGAACGCGTTGATAAACTTGAACTCCGACTTGGTGATCTCCATATCAACGCCGCCCAGGATATTGATGCCGTCGGCCACCGCTTTCCAGTTGAAAATGATATATTCCGTTATGTTCAGGTCCAGATTCTCATTGAGCATCTTCAGCGCCTGCTCCGGACCGCCTTCCGAATACGCGTAGTTAAATTTTCGATAAGTGCCCTTGTCGCTGACCTTCAGGTACGTATCGCGGTAAAGAGACACCAGTTTGATCTCGCCTGTATCCTGATTGATGCAGGCGATCATATTCACATCGGAGGAATTGCCGCGGGCGCTGGATGTTCCGGTTCCCGAATCCACTCCGAATATAGCGATCATCCAGTATCCCTGCATCTTATTGATGGATTCCAGAGAGATATTGGGATTCTCCACGTTTTCTTTATTCACATTGGGCTTGGGCATCAGATTCCAGAGCCGGCTCACGTAAGCATAGGAAAATATAGCCGCCAGAACCAGGCATTCCGCCACGATCATGGCAATAATGCGCCTTCTGCGCTTCTTCTTGCGCTCCAGTTCGATCCTGATCTGCGCCACCTTACTGCTGAAGGAATCTTCGCTCTCCTCCGCCCTCTGCCGGGGAGCCACACGCCGGACCGGCTGCTGCTGACGGCTGACCGTTCTCGTATAGCCGTCTCTGTTCCCCCTGTTTCCCGGTGTCTCCGCGCCGGAATTTGTCCTCACCTGATGGTCATACCCATAACTGCCCGTCCGGTCATGCGGCGTTCTTCCTGCGCTTCCCTGAACGCGGTTTCCCGCGTCTGCCATTCCTTCCCGTCCATCCTCAAAGTAGTCGTTACTCATTTCCAATCCTCATCCTTATATGCCGAACCGGCATCCTAATACGCATTTTTATTAATAAAACCTTTAAAAAACGTCAGAAACAGGATCTTAAAATCCAGTCCCAGCGTCCAGTTTTCAATATAATACAAATCGTGTTCGATCCGTTTCGTGATCGACGTATCCCCCCGGTACCCGTTGATCTGCGCCCAGCCGGTCATACCCGGCCGGACCTGATGCTTGATCATATATCTGGGAATCTGCTCCTTGAACCGCTCTACGAAGAACGGTCTCTCCGGCCTGGGTCCCACCAGACTCATCTCTCCCTTCAGCACATTAAAAAACTGAGGCATCTCATCAATGCTGAATTTGCGGATAAATCTTCCAAACGGCGTCACCCGCGGATCATGGGGAGTCGTCCACTTGTCCTTCTCGTCCGTCGGCTTCTGTACGTCCATGGAGCGGAACTTATACATCTGGAAGGGCCGGTTGTGAAGCCCCACCCGCTCCTGCTTAAAGATCAGCGGTCCCGGCGACGTGATCTTAATGATAACGGCGGTGATCAGCATGATCGGCGAGAAAAGCACAATTCCCGCCACTGACCCGATCACATCCACCGTCCGTTTCACCATTCGGTTGAACGTGGAATTCAGCGGCACATGGCGGATATTGATCACGGGGAGTCCCTGAAGATCCTCCGTATACGGCTTCGTGGGAATTACATTATTGTAATCCGGAATGAACTTGGTATGAACGCCGGACTTCTCACAGGCCGCCACAATGGATTCCAGCCGCCCGTATTCGCCGATACCCAGAGTAATAGCGATCTCATCCAGCGTATTCAGTTCCAGGATCGAATCCAGCTCGCCGATGGTTCCGATCACCCGGACGCCCTTATACTCTCTGCCCAGCTTCTCCCGGTCGTCCAGAATGCCCCAGATATGATAGCCCCATTCCGGATTCGCCTTTACGCGGTCGATAAATCCTTCCGCCGTCCGGCTGTACCCGATCAGGAGGATATGCTTCTGGTTATAGCCCTTGGCGCGCATGGCGCGCAAAATAACACGGATCGCCGTCCGTTCCGCCGTCTCCGCCACGATATTGATGGCGAAGAAGTAAAACACCATCCGCGTCGAGAACTCCTGCAGGTACGGATTCTTCCTGAAGAGAAAATAAAATACCGCAAGGATCATCAGTCCGAACAGATTCGCCTTGCAGATATTGGCAAACTCAAACCGCCGCGACTGGATCCTCTTGGGCTCGTACAGATGGAAACATGTATATAAGATCAAATACAGCGGTATAATGACAACCAGCGCTAAAAAATAATACTGCGCCGGAAGCAGCCCCCGCTCCGGCGTCAGAAGCCTGGTACGGATCACCAAAATCCCCCACGCCAGCGCGTATGCCATCGCCATTACCAGCACATCCAGAATGACATGCAGCCGGTTAAGCATCTGCTGATTATTCTTTATCATAAGCGTTCACCTTAAAATAATGTGGTGCCGTAACGCATACATTATACACGAAATCGCGTCCTGTGGTATTAAAAAACTCTTAAATTTTTGGTATCATTTGCACATTTTCCTAAACTGTCTCGTAGAAAACTCGAAAACATAGATAAATGTACCCGCGATCAGTTCCCACTGAACCGCCAGATAACTGGAAATCCGCCGGGAAGAATACGGCACCTTTCTGCATTTGCCGGCGGTCGAAAGTCCCTCGCGGACGCCTTCAAGGAATTCCTTTCCGAAGCCGATTTTCCTGAAAAAGCCGTACTTTACGGCGATCCCGGCCAAGATCAGCGGCAAATTCGCCAGAAGCTGGACCAGGGGCATATTCTTATAATTGAGATAGACGTTATTGCGGGCCGCCAGCCGCACCTTGAACGGATTGTATTTCGAGCCGCTGGTGCCGCTTCCCACATGGTACACCACCGCTTTCGGACAATATCTTACATGATAGCCGCAGAGCTTGGCCCGCCAGCAGACGTCGATATCCTCCAAATACGCGAAATGAATCTCGTCAAACAGCCCGATCTCATCAAATACGGACCTCCGGTAGATCGCCGCGCCCGCGCAGGCAGAGAAGACTTCCATCGGCCGGTTATAGCCCCGGCTGCTCCTGCCCACGCCCCGCTGATAGGCCCAGCCCATCAGGCTGTACATATCTCCCGCATCGTCCATCAGTTCCCGGTGATACATCTGGATCATCTTGCTGCTGACCGCGAAGATCCGCTTCGAGCGGCTGATCGCCGCGAGAAGCTCGCCTACGAAGTCCGGCGCCGCCTCGGTGTCATTGTTAAGCAGCAGCACATAGGGCGTCTTCGCCGCCCGGATCCCTGCGTTGACCGCCCCGGAAAACCCGGTATTCTCCTTCAGGAATATGGACGGGATCCCCTGCTGCTTCAGCCATTCCACGCTTCCGTCGGCGGAACCGTTGTCCACCACCAGCACCTCAAAATCCCGGCAGGTCTGGCGCTCCAGCGCGTCCATACAGATGCCCATGAACTGAAGGCCGTTGTAATTCGGTATGATAACTGTTACCTGTTTCTCTGACATATCGCTTCTGTTCTCCCTTTTCCGTCCGGTTTCCGGATATCGGTTTACCGGGTCGTTCCCTCCGGCCGATCCGCGCATCGTATGATTTCCGTCTGCCGTTGTATCTGTGCCGGCCCACGCTGCGGACCGCTTACGCTTCCTCCATCAGCCGCCGGATCTCCTCCGGCATCGGATACGGCTCTCCGACCTTCTCTTTTAAGAGATCCCGGAGCGCGAAATTCGACTTGCGCAGGGTCAGGTTCGGATTGTAGAACGGATCGCCGTCCCGCAGGATGTCCGGCCATTTCTTCGCGAATTTCGCCACCTCGCGGTTAAAGCGGGCCACCTTCTCCGGCGTATCCTCAAGCCCTCTGGACTTGGACTCATAGTGATACAGCTTCGCATACGGCGCGTAGACCACCAGCTTTCCGAGAGCCCGCACCTTCATGCAGTAATCAATGTCGTTAAACGCCACGGCCAGATCCTCCGAGAACCCGCCGGCAGCCTCGAACACAGACCGGCGGCTCATCATGCAGGCCGCCGTCACCGCGCTGTAGTCCTGGGCGCACATGGCCCGGTGGAAATAACTGTTCTCCGCCTCGTGAAGCCCGATGAACGTGTGTCCGGCGATACCGCCGAATCCCACCACCACGCCGGCGTGCTGGATCGTATCGTCCTGGTACAACAGCCTGGCGCCCACGGCTCCCACATCGTCCCGCTGCGCAAAACCCAGCATCTCCTCGATGAAATTCTCCGCGATCGGCTCGATATCATTGTTCATAAACAGCAGGTACTCGCCCTGCGCGTACCGCACGCCGAAGTTATTGATGGCCGAGAAATTAAACTCCTTCTCCCAGCGCACCACCCGTACCTGAGGGAATTCCTTCTGAAGCTTCTCATAATAGTCAAATGTCCCCGGCTCCGTGCTGTTATTCTCCACCACGATAAACTCCAGGTTCCGGTAAGTGCATTTCGTAAGGATCGTGCGGACGCACAGATCCAGATCCGCAGCGTGGTCCTTGTTCGGTATGATCACCGACACCAGCGGCTCCCCCTGTATCCTGAACGTGGTATGGTAAATGCCGTAATCCACGCCTTTCTCCACCTTCTCGGCCTCGATCCCCATCCGTCTGTAATGATCCATGACAGCCCGCGAACCGGCTTCAAAGGCGTACAGCTTGCTCTGGGGATTGCTGGCCGTGGAGCCCTGGTGACAGCGCCAGTGATACAGCACCTTCGGAATGTGATAAATGCCGCGGGCCGCTTCGGTACAGCGGAAGATCAGGTCGTAATCCTGGGCTCCGTCGTATTCCTTCCGGAAGCCGCCCACACGCTCAAGAAGCTCCCGCTTCACGGCAAACTGATGGCAGATATAGTTCACGCTGCAGAGCAGATCCGGGTTGAAATCCGGCTTGAAATGCGGGTCGAACAGCGCCCCGCCGTCCATATCCATCTTATCCTCGTCGGAGTAGATCACATCGCAGTCCGAATGCTTGCGGATCGCCTCCGCGATCTCATAAAGAGCGTGTTCCGGCATGGCGTCGTCCTGATCCGCCAGCACGATATAGTCTCCGGCCGCCAGCGCGATGGCCGCGTTGGTATTGCCGGAAATGCCTTCGTTCTTCTCAAGAGCCTGATAGCGGATCCGCTTATCGCGGTCCATATACTCCCTCACAAGCTTCGCGGAAGTCTCGCCCTTCGGACTTCCGTCCGCCATGCACAGCTCCCAGTTGGGATACGTCTGGGCCAGAATACTGTCCAGCATGACCCGAAGGAATCCTTCCGGCGCCTTATATACCGGCATGACAAGCGACAGAAGCGGCCATCCGGACGTATCCTGCGCCCGCTGGGACGCCAGTTCCCCCTCCGACGGCTTCGTCAGATCGTACCATTCCGCGTATTCATAGTCGTTGTCAATGCCCTGCAGCTTGTGCTTCGATTTCAGAAATAACGCCTTGAGCCCATGCTTCTGCCAGAACTCCAGCGCCACATGGACGGTTTCCATATTCATCAGATCCCGGATCTTCTCCATCCGTTTATAGGCCACACTGGAGCGCCTGGCGATCAGCTCTTCATTGAACCTGATCTTCCGCACATGGCCGTCGCAGCGGATCAGAAGCCAGTAACTGCGCCCCCGTTCATAAGGGAACTGAATGTCGAAGCCGAGATCCCCATCGCAGATCTTCTTGTAATAGATCTGGCTCACATCGTCCCTTTTGGTGGAGACGTATTTGATCTTTATTTTCTTATGATCTTCGTCCAGCACGGCAAACGCCGGCTTTGATTCCGGCGTCTTTCCAATGACCCAGCCGTTAAGCTGGATCGAATTCTCGCGTATTCTGACGACATCGATCTTGTATTTCATGCTGCCTATGATTCCTTTTCTGTCTTATTTCTATTATTATTCCCCTTGCCGGGCTCGTCCTCCCGGCTGCGGTTCCTGCCGTCCTTTTTCTTCTCCTTCTCAGCCGGTTCCGGCTCCGCCCCGGATTCAGGCTCCGGCTTCGGGAAATTGATCCGCTCTTCTTCAATGACCAGCGGGCGCTTCATAACGCGCTGGTTGATGGAGAGGATATACTCCCCGATCAGACCGATAAAGAAGATCTGAATCGATCCCAGAAACAGCATGCCCAGAAGCATGGGAGTCATGCCCGCCATGAAACGGTCCCACCAGATCAGCTTCATAACAAGATAGACGATGGCGATCACAAAGCTTGCCATACAACTGAATGCGCCGATGAATGTGGCAATGCGCAGTCCCGCCTTCGTATAGGAAGTAAAGCTCAGCATGGCCGCGTCGTACAGTCTGTAAAAATTATTGCTGGTCTTGCCGGCCCGGCGCTTCGGCTGCTCATAGGGAATCTCCTTGCGGCGGTAGCCCAGTTCCGCCACGATGCCCCGCAGAAACGGCGTCGGGTCGTCCAGTTTCCGAAGCACCTCGATGAAATCCCGGTCGTAAAGGCCGGAACCCGTGAAATGCTCGATCTGTTCCACATCCGACAGCTTATGAATCAGCTTGTAATAGCAGCTCCGCAGCCAGTACATGATGGGATTCTCCTTGCTGCCGGTCTTGATCCCGATAACGATCTTATATCCTTCCTCCCAGGCATGTACGTACTGGGGGATCAGTTCCACCGGATCCTGGAAATCCGCCACCATGGAGATCACACAGTCGCCGGTGGCCTGCAGCATTCCATAATAGGGCGAATTGAACTGGCCGAAGTTCCTGGCGTTAAAGATCGCGCGGATCTTCGGATTCTCCGCGCACAGGCGCCGAAGAATCGGTCTGGTCTGATCCCGGGAATCATTGTCTATAAAAATAAGCTCATAATCGTATTCCGGCAGATCCTTCTCAATAGTGCCGATCACAGCGCGTGCGATGGGCTCTACATTCTCTTCTTCATTATAACACGGTATCAGTACACTGATCGTCTTCATGCTCTCCTCCGGCAAAGACGGCGCGGCGTCCTTTAAAGCTGCGGCTTTCCGGCTTCCCCGTCCATATGTCTTCGCTGCCTGCCAAAGCAGCAGTCTCTGTCTACGTGGACAGTATACCATAAAAAATCCCAATATAAAAGCATTTTTCTACATCCATCCTTTTCTGCCCGTTCCTGCCCGCTTTTCCAGCAACCTGCACTTTTCAGGGGCCGCCCCGATGGTATATAATCTGACCGTAATGCAGAACCGGATTTGAGGCTAATCAAAAAAGGAGAATCTATTTTATGAGAAACACCATCAAATGGACAGCCGCGATCTCTGCGGCAGCATTATGCGCTATGGCTCCTGTCTTCAGTTCCGCGGCTCTGGCACAGGGCGCCGGATGGGTACAGGAGAACGAGAACTGGAAATACTACGATAACGACGGGTACTCCCTGACCGACTCCTGGAAGAAGTACGGCGACAGCTGGTACTACCTGGATGAGAACGGCAGCATGGCCACGAACCGCCAGGTCAACGAATACTATGTGGATGACGAGGGCAAACGCGTCACCGACAAATGGGTCTCCGTCAAAAACGAGGATGAATGGGACGAGACAGCTCCCGCGCAGTACTGGTACTATTACGGCAGCAACGGCCAGATGATCACTTCCAAATTCAAAGAGATCGACGGCGTGACCTACTATTTCGACGAGGAAGGCCGGATGGCCACGGGACTGACCGAAGTTGACAGCTCCATCTACTATTTCTCCGGCAGCGGAGCCATGAAGAAGGGCTGGGTCGAACTGCCGGCGGAAAATGACGAATTCGGCGACACGACCGTCTGGTCCTACTTCGACAGCCACGGCCGTCGGATCGAAAACCAGCTTGACAGAAAGATCAACGGCTCCTACTACTCCTTCGAGGACGGCGTCATGATCACCGGCTGGTACAAGCTGCCGGAAAAGGCGGACGACGCGGATGGCGAGACCGCAGCAGAAACCGCAAACGCGGCGGATGTCGGGACAAAAGCTGATGGAGAAACCGAAGCTGCAGCGGAAACCGAAGCCGCAGCAGAAACTGAGGCCGTCACGGAAACTGAGACCGCAACAGAAACCGAGGCGGAAACCGAGGTCCCGGTGGAAAGCGAAACCACCGCGGACGAGACTCCCGCGGCCGAAGAAAACGATAATTCCCAGCCGTCCGTGACCGCCCCGGCCGCCGGCTATCAGTACTACGAAGAGAGCGGAAGCCGCGCTTCCGGCTGGCTGACGATCACGGGTATCCCCGGCGTATCCGCGGAAGACGAGACCTATCGTTTCTACTTCAAGAGCGGCGTACCGCATTTCGCGGCAAACGGCGGCATCCAGGTGTTCGGCATCGGCTCTGACCGTTATGCCTTCAATGACAAGGGCGAAATGCAGACCGGCCTTACGGTCGTGACTCTTGACGACGGTTCAACCGCCAACTATTACTTCGGCGAAAACGGCGCCATGAAGACAGGCAAGCAGACTATTTTCAATGACGACACGGAGATGAACCAGATCTGGTACTTCCAGACGGAAGGTTCCGCCCGCGGCCAGGGCTTCCACGGTATCTACGGAAATGCGGTCTACAGCCACGGAATGCGTCTGGACGCCGATAAGGACCTGCGCTATGCTCCTGTAACCTTCGAGGGACAGAAATATCTGGTCAATGCCTCCGGCACGATCCAGAAGGCTTCCTCCTCTTCCAAATCCGCGTCGCGTCCCGACCTGGGCGCAGGCTTCAGGGATGTAAGAGACGCCAACGACACCGTCTGGACCGTAGATGTAAATGGTCTCGTGCAGTAAAATGTATAAATAATTACAAAACCCGTTCGAAAAATGCCGGAATAGGAATATTCTGGCATTTTTTTGCATAAATTAGATGTCGTAATACCGTGGTTTTTGTATACCTGCGGTATCATAAACTACAATTCAAAGGATAGGACGACACCATGAGAGAGCTTTCAGCATACTTCTGCCCCAGATGCGGCCATTACGCCTACTTCCAGCTTCCCAAGAACGCGGTCTGCTACGGCTGCCGTGTAAGCATGCGGCGCATCGATATGCCTTATCAGAGATTTATGGATATGGACTGCGAAGAAAGAGACCGCTACATTTCCTGCCGCATCATCGAAACTTCCCCATCGCTCGCGCAGCGGATCTGCGCTCCCGACAAGCTTTATGACCAGCGGCGGCTGATCGGCCAGCTGACTGAGGAATACACGAAGCTGGAAACAGAAAACCAGTCCTTAAATCAGACGGTGGACTGGATGCATAAGACCATATGGGAACAGCTTCACCGCATGAAAGAACTGGAACTTAAAGTCCATGAAATGGAACAGCGTAGGGAGATGTAACATCCTTCCCTACGCCCCCTCATTTTATACTTATGCCCCATCATCCCTCTTCTGTAACATATCTGAGAACCAGGCGATTCAACGTCACCCTCATCTGTACTACAATGTCCATCAGTTTTTCATTATCCTCTTTTAACCTGCGGTTCTCCTCCTCCAAAGTAGTCATCTTTTCTTCGTCGGCCACTTGGTCCCCCTCCTTCCTGGCTGCTTTCCAATATAAAACATTTTCAGAGGTTTGAAAAGTAAATTCGTGCGCATGATTCGACATGGATCCGTCCGCATTCCGATTTATTTTCCGGCTGACCACAAAATATGCCGCCTTCTTTTCTCTTCAGATACCATTTCTGGAACCGCCTTCATGGCGAAAAAAGGCCGATTTTGTCGAAATATTTTTAGTAAGATTAATGTTCAAAAATCGTAAGATTTTCCTCGTCCTTTCCCCCTAGTCAAACGGCAGACAGTGTGCTATACTGTGCTCGTAAACAATGAACGGCATGTGGATTTATTTATGGAAAGGAGGCTGTAACGATGAAGAGAATACGAATCTGTGCAGTCGCGATTTCCTTTCTGATGCTCCTTTCGATGTCCACCCCGGTATATGCCGGCACCTGGACAGCGCATGAAGATAAGACCTGGACCTATGTGGATGATAACGGCGAGAGTATTACCGGCTGGATCGAGGACGGAGAGAAGACTTACTATCTGGATGAAGACGGCGTTCTCAAGACCGGCTGGTTTAAGCTGAAAGGTTCCTGGTATTACTTCGACGAACATGGAGTTCTGGCAAAGGATCAGTGGATCGATAACTACTATGTGAACGCAGAGGGCAAGATGAAGGGTGTCCGTTGAGAGAAGACCCGGCCGCGCCCGCAGCGCGGATAAAGAACAGGCAGAATATTTCAGCCGCGGTTTCGCAGGAAACCGCGGCTTTTTGATGTTCAGGCGCCTTTAGTAGCTTCGTATCTTATCATTTTTATCATCGGTAGTCTTATCGATAGAACGGATCTCCACATAATATCCGATATTTTCATTCACACGGACATAAACGCGTTCGCCCAGCTTCCGGCCCAGGATCGCTTTCCCCAGCGGCGATTCGGTGCTGATCAGCCCCTGCAGGGAACTGCCCCGGATCGATGTAACCAGCCGATAGGTCTCCACCTCGCCGTCGTCCTCCATATAAAGTTCTACCGTATTGTTAATGCCCACTTCATCTTCTTTCGATTCATCGGATATGATCTCCGCCGTTCTCAGCATCCTCTCCAGATAGCGGATGCGGCTCTCATTCTGGTTTTTGTCCCTTTTGGCCGCGTAATACTCGAAATTCTCACTCAGATCGCCGTGGGAACGCGCCTCTTTCAGCGCTTCCAGCGCCTCCTTCCGGACTACCAGCTTCCGGTGCTCGATCTCCGCTTCGATTTTCTCCACGTCACTTTTTGTCAGCTTCTCCGCCATGATACTCTCCCTCTTTTCCTAATCTGACCTCTTCCAGATATTCACGAAGTCCGCCGTCCGCGTGATTCAGAAGATAGTTGCCTCCGCGGGCCGGAAACCTCGCAAGTTGATCCAGATGCTCTGTCCGGATCTGTTCATTTACATAGTCCACCGCTTCCCTCAGATCCTGGGCCGACATCAGCCGGCAGCCCTGGCCGCGGATGATCAGCTGTTCCAGCCCGTCGGATGTGGCTACCGTCACCTGATGGCTCCGCCCCATCTGATGGGCCAGCTTCTCAATATACTGATCTGCGGTTTCCGCCTCTTTCGTATAAACTACATTGATATTGTGGTAACGGATGGCCTGTCCCAGACCCCCTTCCACTTTATATGCGTCAAAGACCAGGATCAGAATACATCCGGTATATCCCTGGTAATTGCACATGATATCCATCAGCCGCTGCCGGGCCCCGTCGATCGTGGCTTCCGCCAGTTCATGAAGCTCCGGCCACGCGTAGATGATATTGTAGCCGTCCACCAGAAGGTATTCCTCTTCCGGCAGCTCTTCCGGCTTCGCCGCGCGGTTTCTGTCGAAACTGACATGGCGCGGTCCGGTCTCCGACGGAAGACGGCGCTTCGGTTCGCCGTAAGTCCTTGTAAAAATGGCCTCCAGTTCTTTGTCTTCGGCTCCCCAGGGGGCCTGGGGCCTGGGAGACGCCGCCGCACGGTTCCTCCGCGCCGCCAGATCCAGCGGACTTTCCAGATGCATATACCGCTTCACATCCCGCCAGTCCACCACAAATCCCGCGCCGTGGGCGCAGAACACGGAACCGCAGGGATTATCAACGTCAAGTTCCGGATCGTAACCGGCAGCCGCGGCCACCTCCTCCGTGTTGTGGCACGGCTCATAACCTTTCAGACTGCAGCTGAACCTGCCCCGGCCTTTCGAATAGGACGCCACCTCCATCTGATAATTTCCCATGGCCGATACCGGCCCTTCGCCGGTGATGACCGCCATAGTTCCTTCCATCTCCGGGCCTGTGAACCGGGCGTTCATCCGCTCCAGATCTGACAGGGCCCGTCCTGCCGATTCCATCGGGACCTCCAGCCGGAACCGGTAGCAGGGTTCCAAAAGCTGATAGCTGCCTGCCGTCAGGGCCTGCATCAGCCCATGGCGGACGGCCCGGTATGTGGACTGGCGGAAATCTCCGCCCTCTGTATGCTTCAAATGAGCCCGGCCAGTCAGAAGCGTGATCTTCACATCCGTGATCCGGGCACCGGTCAGCACGCCGATATGAGCTTTCTCTTCCAGGTGAGTCAGAATCAGACGCTGCCAGTTCAGATCCAGAACATCCGTACTGCAGACCGTACCGAAGCTCAAACCGCTTCCGCGGGGTGCGGGCTCCATCAGCAGATGTACCTCCGCATAGTGGCGCAGAGGCTCATAATGACCCACTCCCTCCACAGGAGCCGTGATCGTCTCTTTATATACGATGTGTCCGGTTCCGAATTCCACATCAACGCCGAACCGGTCTCTGATCAGGCTTTTTAATATCTCGATCTGGACCTGCCCCATGACCTGGGCCTGGATCTCGCCCAGGGATTCGTTCCACGCGATGCGAAGCATCGGCTCTTCCTCTTCAAGCTGGCGCAGCTTCGTAAGCATGCTGTGGACGTCGCTTCCCGGAGGAAGAATGACCTGATAAGTGAGAACCGGCTCCAGAACCGGCGTCTCCTGACCGTACTCCGCCTCGATACCCAGGGCCTGCCCGGCATAGGTGGAAACGGGGCCCGTCACGGCGCAGACCACGCCGGGGCCGGCTTCATTTACCAGCTCATACTTTGTGCCGGAATAGATCCGGATCTGATTGATCTTCTCCGGTTCCGCCGCTCCGCCGGCGGCAGAAGCAGATGACAGCGATGCCGCGGAAGAATGGTCCGGCGCCGCTGTTCCGCCATTCGCGGCGGAAGTCGCGGCAGGGAGTGTGTCCTTCACCTTCAGCACGCCTCCGGTTATCTTCATATGGGTCAGCCGGTTTCCCGAATCATCCCTGGAAATCTTAAAGACGCGGGCGCCGAAGCTCTCTGCCGCAGAACGAGCGGACTGTCTGTCTGCCGCTGCCCGGTTCCCCCATGCCGTTTCCCGGTTCTCCCATGCCGTTTCCCGGCCAAACTCCTCCAGACCGCGCAGCAGTTCTTCCACACCCCATAGCTTTAAGGCTGAGCCGAAATAGCAGGGGAATACCTTCCGCGCCGCAGTCAGCCGCCGGATATCTTCCGAACCTACCGTCTCACTCTCCAGGTAACGCTCCAGAACCTCCTCATCGCACATGGCCAGCGCTTCCATCGCCTCATCCGCATGGGACGCGATATCGGACAGCACCGGCACCGCTTCATCATCCGGTTTCTTCTGGCCGCCTCCGACGGCATTCCCGGCATGCGGCAGAGCCAGGCCGTTGAACGGAACACAGTTTCCGTCGAGGCGCTTGCGCATATCAGCCAGAACCGCCTGCCAGTCCGTGCCGGGCTGATCCATTTTATTGACAAAAATGAACGTGGGAACCTGATAGCGCTTCAGGAGCTGCCACAGGGTCTCCGTGTGTCCCTGGACGCCGTCGGCGCCGCTGACTACGAGAATGGCGCAGTCAAGGACTTGAAGGGTGCGTTCCATTTCCGGAGAAAAGTCCACATGGCCGGGGGTGTCCAGAAGGGTGACATGGATGTCGTCCAGATCAAAAACGGCCTGCTTGGAGAAGATCGTGATGCCGCGGGCGCGCTCCAGGGAATTGGTATCCAGGAAGGCGTCGCGGGTATCGACACGTCCCAGGCGGCGGATTGTTCCTGTCTGGTAGAGAATCGCTTCGGATAAAGTTGTCTTGCCGGCATCAACGTGAGCGAGGATGCCTAAGGTGAGGTGGGGCATAATAAGAGGGGCTCCGTTTCGTTGAGGGTGGAATAAAGGGACGAGGCATCGCTCCGCTCGCCTCGGGATGAAGGGGCGGCGCTGCGCTGGCCCTTCGCGGCCCGCTGCTGCGGATTATTGCGAATCCAAGAGATGGCCTCGATTCCGCTTCGCTCCATCTCGGTCATCTCTTGTCTTCTTATGAATCAGGATATATGGAAAGAGCCCCAGGTATGCAAGCATCCCTGGAACTCTTTCCATATATCCTGATTCGCAATAATCCTTATCTCTTTGAAAACTGCGGAGCGCGACGTGCGGCTTTGAGGCCATATTTCATACTTTTTCGCGTCCAGTTTTCCTTGATTTTACGGGATTTTTTGAGGGTTCCTTTATCAGTTAGCCCCACCTTAAACCCCGCTTGGGGATAACCGCAAATGCCGTTTCAATGTTCATCGCAGTACACGATTGACTACTCCGTGTAACTGTTCTGGCTTATTATACTTCACTTTCGCATAGATGTCCATAGTTATTTTACTGTTTTCATGCCCGGCAAGATATTGAACTGTCTTTGGGTCAACAGACGCATAGATCAGATTGGTGATATAGGTATGCCTCAGTTGATGCGGTGTAACCGGAAAATCAATGGTGTAAACAATCTTGGGATTATTCGGTTGATGCTCCCCCAGCTTCGGCTTAACGATATGCTTGATGGCCTGACCGTTCAAATAGGTGTAATAGCATCTTTCTTCCGTAGAGCGGACGGCAATGTACTTCCATACCCGCATGAACTGTGTTTCTGCCAATGGCTCCCCATTGCTGTCTGCAATCACAAAATCGGATTGCGATTTTTCTTTGGCTTCCTTCAGGCACTCTACCAAACACTTCGGGATCGGAATATCGCGCCTTGCAGCCGGAGTTTTCAGTTCGGTACTAATAACCGGTCGATTATGTTCCGTG
>CANPZZ010000013.1 GCA_947589125.1 uncultured Lachnospiraceae bacterium | reverse complement strand
ATAAACAATAATTTAGCAACTTAAAGGTCAAGGTCGGAGACATCCAGCTCACCGGACATCAAACGCGGAAGTAACGTGTCTCTCAAGGATGATAGGCTATGTATTTCATCGATATTTGCCTTAGTTTGCATCCTAATCGCATGAAGAACAGAGCCTATTTTTAACTGTTCATCCATCGGCGGGAGCATGAAACGATACTTCTTAAAATCCTTAAGGACAATTCGCGGTAAGGCAGATCCGGAGACGTAGTTGTCTCCTACATCTTTCCTAACAAATGGTTGCTTAAGGAGATACAAGAGGATCTCTGGCATAACGATATTTGTGTTTGGCCTGAAAATGGCAATTGAAGACAGAACAGCTTCATCTTTTTGTTCGGAACAGATGAATATTTCTTTCAAGTAACTGCCATCCTTAGCCACAAGGATATCATTAACCAGCGGAACGCAGTCATTTTTCTGCATTTTACAGAAATCTTCTTCTGTAATGTGCTTACAAGATGAGGAATTAAAACCATATGTCTCCATATCTTTAACAGAATACATAGGGTATGGAGAATCAGGCGAGTCGGCTGGACTATAGTGTGAACCATCAGTTATTCTGCTGCATGCATCATCCAGCGATACTTCCTTCCAATCAGAAGGAACATCGCCACCATATGGAGCGTAGTCACAAAAGTATTGACGGAAAAGAGTCAAGGCTTGCTGCTCTAAATTATTGTTTATCGCATTATTAAGCCGGATCTTTTCATCTAAGTCTTTGAATATCAAGACAATTCTATTTTGCTCGTCAATTGACGGGTATGCAATCGGCATACGTTTAAAGTCTTTTAGAACAATTCTTGGAATTGCAGAACCTGAACCATAATTCTCTCGCACGTCTTTCTTTACTGCTGGAGTCTTCAATGTATAATATAGAAATTCAGGTATTACTTTCTGGTCATCAGTCCGTAATATTGCAATCGAAGATAAAAGTGCTGGTTTTTCTAATTGTTTATATATAACGACATCTTCGAAAAAGCGAGCACCGTCTTTCCCAACAAGTATATCATCGATCTCTGGGACACACCCCTGTAATCGAAGTTGCTCATAATCTTCTTCGCTAATCATTCGACATGATGAAAAATCAAGCCCATAATCTGTGAAATCTTTTACAGATGCCATGAGCTTTCCATTTGTAACGCTTTTAGGACTATTGTGCGCTCCATCCGTCACAAGGCTACAAATTTCACCGATGGTTGACCGATTCCATTCAAATTTCATACCCAATCGCCCCCAGTTTTTTTCGGATTTCGTCCTCTAATTCGTGAGATTTTGCGAACAGTTCGGACAGCTCGGTGGTGAGGCGAGTCATCTTTTCCTCGAACGGTTCGCCGTCGTCCGCCTGCTCCTCGATGCCAACATACCGTCCCGGCGTCAAAATAAAATCCTGCTTCTCGATTTCCGCAAGATCAGCGATTGCGCAAAATCCCTTGACTTCGGTGAGCGTTCCGTTTTGAAACTGTTCAAACGTATCCGCAAGCTTCTGTATGTCTTCGTCAGTGAAATCCCTGTGCTTGCGATCCACCATATGCCCCATTTTGCGGGCGTCGATAAAGAGAGTTTTGCCTTTCTGTTTCTTATTTTTCGAGATAAACCAAAGAGTGACAGGAATGGTCACGCTGTAAAACAACTGCGTGGGCAGGGCGACTATGCCCTCCACAAGATCAGCCTGAATGATGTTTTTGCGGATTTCGCCTTCGCCGCTACTCTGTGAGGAAAGAGCGCCGTTTGCAAGTACCAAGCCGATCTTGCCGTTCGGAGCAAGGTGGTGAATCATATGCTGTATCCAAGCATAGTTGGCGTTGCCGGCAGGCGGCGTACCATAAACCCAGCGTTTATCATCTTTCAGTTTATCACCACCCCAGTTGGAGAGGTTGAATGGCGGATTTGCCATTATGAAATCAGCTTTCAGGGTAGGGTGAAGGTCATTGAAGAAGGTGTCCGCTTGATATGGGCCGAAATCGGCGTCGATACCACGGATCGCCATATTCATCTTTGCCATTTTCCAGGTGTCGGCGTTGCTTTCCTGCCCGTAAACCGACACACCAAACCTGTTTCCGGCGTGTTCGCGGATAAACTTCACGGATTGTACGAACATACCACCAGAACCGCAGCAAGGGTCATAAACACGGCAGTTAGAAAACGGCTTCAAGATAGCTACGATCGTTTTCACAATACTGGACGGCGTATAAAATTCGCCGCCTTTCACGCCTTCATAAGCCGCGAATTGAGCGATACAGTATTCATAGGTTCTGCCCAGCAAGTCCTTGCTTTCCTCAGTGTCGCCCATATCCATATTGGTAAAGAGGTCAACCACATCGCCCAAAACACGCTTATCAAGGTCGGGACTTGCGTAGTTCTTTGGCAGCACGTTCTTTAAGCTCTTATTTTCTGCTTCGATCGCTCGCATAGCGTCGTCAATCACGGTGCCGATTTCCGGCGTATGGGCGGAAGAAGCGATTTTGTTCCAGCGGGCGTTTGCGGGTACAAAAAAGATGTTGTCCTCCAAATAGGCGTCTCTGTCATCCTCAAAGCCGTCGCCCTCCTCTTTCAGTTCATTGTATCGCTTCTCAAATGCGCTGGATATGTAGCGCAGAAAGATAAGACCTACAATAACTTTTCTGTATTCTGCTGCGGGAATATGTCCCCAAAGAACACAGGCAGCGTCCCAAATTTGTTTTTCAAAGCCGATGTTAGCGTTGTTTTTTTCGGCCACGGTCAGTACCTCCGATTATAGTTAAGTAATCATATCATAATATTTGTATCCAAAACCGAACTTATTCTTTCCCTTCCGGCAGAACTTCCATAATGTCGTCCATCGTGCATCCAAGGCAGTTGCATATCTTCGCTAGCACTTCCACCTGCACGGATTCATTTTTGCCGAGCTTTGCCATAGCGTTCGATGAAATGCCCGCCTGTGAGCGCAGCTTCGTTTTATTTATGTTTTTATCAATCATCAGTTTCCACAATCTATTGTATGAGATAGGCATCCATTTTCCTCCGTTCAGCATTGCTGCAAAACGATATATAAAACCATTCTCATTATATTGAATAATATTTGATTTTTCAACCTGATTGCCAAAATTTCAAAATAATATTTTATTTTACAACTAGACATAGCCCTTAAATCGTCCCATTGCCTATTCTATCTCCAGGGCATTCCAATTCCGGAACGCTGGGCATATTTCTTCTGGCATTTGATGAGCCCCTGATAACGGCTGAAGAAATAGATTCTTGTATAGGAGCTATGATGAATTGCGGAATTCGGATAAGCAATTAGAGAGATTTCTCTGTGCAGGGAAAAATCGGATTATGATGATTTTTATGTGGCGGGAAAAGGAGAGGCAGAGGAGCAGCTTAAAAATGCAAAATATTTTGTGCAGAAAATGGCGAAAGAGCTACCAGACTAGTTTCTTGATGTTGTTGCTGGGTGTTATGAATCCATTGCTTTTGCAGTAATGCATACCCAAAACTGAATGCATAAATTATGCATATGTTTGGCGTTTTTCGACCGTTTGGGTTCTTTTTTCCTTGTTAAGTGCCCCTTGAACATAGCGGACAAATTGTATATAATAAAACCGATAAATGAAAATTGGATAATGCTATGGTATAGAGATAAAATTGGATGGGCTATAGTAAGAAAGTATTAGGGGGTGGCCCTGTGACGACCAAAGAATATCTGTCGGCAAGAAAGGATAAAAACTGGAAATTTAACAGTATTGTGGACAAGAATTCTTTTCAGGGAGTGAATAGAATTCACCCCATTAAACAAAAAATGGTAAGCGAAATTGTGAAAGCGGCCAGAAATGATGCAGAAGTGTCCAGGATTATTATTTTCGGCAGTTCGATCCGTTATGACTGCGATGTAACCAGTGATTTGGACATTTGTATTGATTGGAAAGATGATTGTTATGATGAGGATGGTGTTTTGAAACCGTTTACGGAGAATATGCGGAGAGTGATATCGAGCGTCACAAAAGGCAGGGCGGATGTTGTGAATTATAATTATTTGAGCGGAACGGCTGTTGAGACGGATGTAAAAAAGGGGGTTGTCGTATATGAGCACAATGTATAGCAGGTCTGTTGCGATGTTGGAGCAGTCGAAAAATGCTTTAAAAATGGTGCAGGGGATGATGCTTATTTAGATGTGGCGTGCTTCGAAACGCAGCAGGCGTTGGAATTTTTGATGAAAGCCATTTTGTTGGAGAATGGTATTGCATACGATAAATCTCATGACATACGGTATTTATTGTCCTTGTTGAAAGAGGTGGATTTTACATTTGATAAACAGGATGCGCTTGAGATGTTATCTGATACTGTTACTGACTGGGAAGAAGGAAGCAGGTATGGGAGGGGTGTAAAGACAACCGTACAGACAGTGCAGCGGGTGCATAATATTTATAAAAGCTTGAATGAGACGTTTTTGGAAACGCAGGAGGAAAATAACCGGAAAGAATAAAGGCGCAGAGCTGCATGAGAAGCGATTATAGCGGATATACTCACGGTATTGCTGTCATAACCCGCCCCACCCCCTCATACAATGTAAAAAACATTCTCGGGGGACACCTTGAAGGATTATATCGAAGAGCGTGCGGTGGACATTGCCAATTACATCATAAACCACAATGCGACGGTGAGGCAGACGGCGAAGAAGTTCGGGATTTCCAAGTCCACGGTGCACAAGGACGTGACGGAGAGGCTTGAACATATCAATCCGGCGTTGGCGGCGGCCGCCCGCATCGTGCTGGATGTGAACAAGTCGGAGCGGCATATCCGCGGCGGGCTGGCGACGCGGGAGAAATACCAGCACCGGCTGCAGATGTGCAGCAAAGAGGATGAGTGAGAATATTTGTATGAAGATGACCGGGGTATGGAACTCCGGTCATTTTTGTGATACACTGTCGGTGAATGGAGGATGGGCGGAATGAAAATTTTGATAAAAGGCGGATTCATGGTTGATCCGGCCAATGAAATATGCTCGCGCCAGGATATTCTGATCGAGAACGGGAAGGTCAGGCGGATCCTGGCGGCGGGGACCTCTGCGGCCGTAGATATGGTCATCGACGCTTCCGGGCGCGTCGTGTGCCCCGGATTCGTGGATATCCACATGCACGAGGATCCGGTGGGAGAAGACGGCCGGATCGTGTCGGACGAGCGGACCGCGATTTTCCCCTGTATGCTGCGCATGGGCGTTACGACGGCGATCGGCGGCAACTGCGGTTCCAATGCCTGCGACCCGGCGAGGTATCTGGATCTGGTGGACCGGGACGGTGCGCCGGTAAATGTAGGTATGCTGGCCGGGCATAATTATTACCGGGCCAAAGCAGGCTGTACGGACAAATACGCGCCTGCTTCGGCGGAGCAGATCCGGCAGATCGGACTCGGTGTGCGGGAGGCGCTTGCGGGCGGCTGTCTGGGCGTATCCTACGGAATCCGCTATGCGCCGGGGATGAATCTGGAGGAAATGATGGCGTCTGCGCGGGAGTGTGCGGCCGCTGCCAGTGAGGGCTTCCAGCGCGAAGGATCACAAAAGGTGTCTGGTGTAGGTTCCCGGTGCGAAAGATCGGGCGAGTCGGCCGCTGGAGGCTTCCGGTGCGAAGGAGTGCAAAAAGCGGCTGGTGAAAGCCTTCGAAGCGAAAAAACATTCGGAATGACCGGAACAGTCGAAGCAAAGGCAAAACGGCAACATCGTTTTTTACTTGCCGCCCACATCCGCGACGACGCGGCGCAGGTGTTCGCTTCGGCGCAGGAATTCATGGAGCTGGGGCGGCGTCTGGGCGTCCGACTGCAGATTTCCCATATCGGTAGTATGGCGGGCTTTGGCCAGATGGAAGAGTTTCTGGCGATGATAGAGACGGAGCGGGCCGGCGGCCTGGATGTGGCGTGCGACTGCTATCCCTACGACGCGTTCTGCACGGAGATCGGCGCGACCACCTATGACGACGGCTGGATGGAGCGTTACCAGTGCGGCTATGACGCGGTGGAAATGTGCGAGGGACGGTATAAGGGGCAGCGTCTGACGAAAGAGACCTTCGTGGAAATGCGCCGGGACGATCCGGACGCGCTGACGGTGGCCCATGTGATGAAGAGCCGGGATATCGAGATGGCGCTGACGGCGCCGGGAGTCATGCTGGGAAGCGACGGCATCCTGGATAACGGACAGGGCCATCCGCGGGCGGCGGGGGCGTTTCCCAGGCTGATCGCCTCGTATGTGAGGACCGGGGAAATGGGCCTTTATGACGCGATCGCGCGGATGACGGCGGTTCCGGCTGACCGGCTGGGTCTGGAGACGAAGGGCCGCCTGTCTGTGGGGGCGGATGCGGATATCGTGATTTTTGATCCGGAGACGATCTCAGACCGGGCCACATTTTCCGAGCCGCTTCTGGCGCCGGCCGGTATCGACTATGTGCTGGTCGGCGGGGAGATCGCGGCGAAGGACGGCCGCGTCGTGAATGGACGGCTGGGACGAGCGGTACGGGCGTAAGTGCAACGATTCGGCTGTGAAGTGAATGGAAACTTCGCTTTAGCGTGCGGGATGACCGGCAGTAATCTGCCATGCGGGGCAATCGGCGCCGATCGTGCGGAGTGGTTCATATTATCCGGGTATCGCGGCATAGTATGTTAGAAATGAACACAGTAGAGGCTGTGATACTATGAACAAACCGGATAGATGTGAAATGCGTACATATGCGGAGATGGCGGGAAACTGTGGAGAAAAGGATGTAAGCGGGAATATCTGCGAAGAGAAGCGCAGAAACAGGAGAGATGTCTGCGCAAAAAGGCGGGCTGACAGGGCAGCGCTTCGCGGAAACCGGTTATGGCCCGTATGCGGTTTGGCCCGGCTGCTGGCCGTGGTCCTGCTTCTTCCGGCGCTGCTTCTTGGCGCCTGCACCATGGATAAAACGGACGACGGGAAAGTGCGGGATCTGGAGTTTACGGTGATCGGCGAGGGCGATGCGCCGCAGGAACTGCAGGATATCATCGCACAGAAGAAGGCGCAGCCGTTTAAGCTGACCTACAGCGATGACCAGAACCTATACATTGTCGTGGGGTACGGACCGCAGAGTACCGGCGGTTACAGCATTACGGTGGAGGAACTGTATCTGACGGAGAATTCCATTTTCATCAATACGGAGCTGCTGGGGCCGGCCAAAGGCGAGCCGGCTGCCCCGGAGACGTCGTATCCGGTGGTGGTCGTGAAGACGGAGTACCTGGAGGATCCGGTGGTGTTCGACTGAGACGGCGATTCTGCGGTGCGGAAAGCTGCAGGACAGTGCCTGTCGCTGTCTTAACGCCATTTTTGCGTATCCGGAGTTTCGTCCGCAGGTACTTGTCAAGCCGCCCGTGAATATGCTATACTAAGAAAACGCGCGGACACGCCGGCAGAGCGGTTTCAGATACCGCTCCGGCTGCATTTCCCTGGATCATCCCGGGAGGCCGGAAGGCGTGTCGCAGAGGATATGCGCACAGATAACAGAGGGATTGGATATGATTTTTAAGGATATTTGGCTGGATGTCAAGGCCGTGCAGGAGCGCGACCCGGCGGCGCGCAGCGCCCTGGAGGTGCTTCTTTTGTATCAGGGCGTTCACGCGCTGATCTGGCACCGGTTCGCTCACTGGTTTTATAAGCATCATCTGTTTTTTATCGCCAGGCTGATCTCACAGATCGCCAGGTTCTTCACGCTGATCGAGATCCATCCCGGCGCCCAGCTGGGCCACGGGATCCTGATCGACCATGGCTGCGGCGTGGTGATCGGCGAGACCACAGTGGTTGGCGACAACTGCACCATTTATCAGGGCGTGACCCTGGGCGGCGTGGGAACCCAGAAGGGCAAGCGCCATCCGACCCTCGGCAATAATGTGACCGTTGGCGCGGGTGCGAAGATCCTGGGCTCCTTCGAGGTGGGCGACAACTGCACCATCGCGGCCAACGCGGTTCTTCTGAAGCCGCTTGAGAGCAATGTGACGGCGGTCGGCATTCCGGCCCGCCCGGTGAAGAAGGACGGCGTGCGTCTTCCGTCCAGCCAGCCGGAAGCGGTCTCCGCGGAGCGCTGCTGCCGGATGGAGGAGCGGCTTAAGGAGCTGGAGGCAGAGGTGGAAGAACTGAAGTCGCAGCTTTCTACCAGGTGATCAGCTCGTCCAGAAGCTCCTGCTGTTCTTTGCCGCTCTTCGTCAGGTAGATCCGCGTGGTCTCGATATTTTCGTGTCCCAGCAGATCCGCCAGCAGGGAGATGTCGTTGAATTTCGCCAGGAAATTGATGGCGAAGCGGTGGCGGAAGGAGTGGGGATAAACCGTTTCCTCGTTGATCCCGTACAGCCGGGCGTAATGCTTCAGCTGCCAGCGGATTCCGCGGGAGGAGATGGGGCGGCCCTGCCGGTTGACGAAGAGGAAACCGCTTTTCTTTCCGATGGTTCCGCACCAGGCCAGGGCTTCTGAGGCCAGTGGGTCTGGAAAATAGATGCGCCGCAGTTTCCCGCCTTTGGAGTACAGGTCCAGATAGCCCAGTTCCAGATGCTCCACCTTGATCTGCGTCAGTTCGCTGACCCGGGCGCCGGTGGCGCCCAGAAACCGTACCACGAAATACCACATGATTTTTTTATCCTTCTTCAGCCGCCGTTTCATGTATTCGTAGTCTTTTTTGGAAATGACGGTGTCGGAGAAGGATTTTTTCTGGAGTTTTACGGACCGCAGCCGGAAGCCCGCAAGCGGCAGCCACAGGTCTCTGTCATATTCCGTCAGGAACCGGATGAAACGGTTCATCGCGTGGATGCGCAGATTGACGGTGGAAGGGCGGTATTTCCTGATCAGATCGCTGCGGAATCGGCTCAGGTTCTCAATGCTCATGACTTTGTACCCAGAATAAAAGAGCCGTACGCTGCCGGTGTAAGCAGTGACGGTGTTGGAAGAGAGGTTATTTTTCTTAAGCTATTCTTCAAATTCCTGAATCAGCGTTTCCTGTGTTGGAGTTATCATAATGTATCACCATTTCACGATCTGATTGACTAGCCTTTTCTGTTCGGACGGACTTCGGTGCAGGTAGATCCGTGTAGTTTCGATATTCTCGTGGCCAAGGATATCGGAGAGCATGGAGAGATCGCCGCAGATCTCGATAAATTTTTTGGCAAACAGATGCCGGAAGGAGTGGGGGTGCAGAAAGGAAGCGTCCAGGCCGTACAGTCCTTCGAACCTGTGCATCTGATAGCGGATGCCGGAGGGAGTCAGCGGATCGCCGAAACGGTTCAGGAAGACAAAGCCTTTGCGGCGCTTTTCGCGGGCGAGCCAGTTCTGGCAGTCATTGCGGACCTGCAGCGGTATGTAGACGCGTCGGGATTTGTTCCCCTTGGAGTATACGTCCATGTATCCGCGGTACACGTCCTCGACCTGCAGGCGCACAAGTTCGCTGATGCGCAGGCCGGTGGTGGCTATGACGCGGATAATGAAATAGTAGAGCCGGTTCCCGTCGCGCAGGAGGCAGCGTTTCAGATATTCATAATCCGCCTGGCTGATGACATTTTCCAGAAAAGATTTCTGCTGGATATGGACCATGGTCATATGAAGGTCTGTCAGATGCAGAGATTCCAGAAAGCAGTTCATGGAGCGGATCCGGAGATTGACGGTCTGCGGGCGGTAATGCTCCAGGAGATAGCATTTGTAAAGCTTCAGATTGTCGTAGCTGATGGTTCTGTACAGATCGAGAAATTGTCCGGCACCGTACAGATAGGAACGGACTGTGCTGTCGGCCAGCTGCCTGCGGATCAGATGAGCGCGGAAATCAGCCAGCATTTGGTCGCGCGGGGAGACGGCGCCGCCGTCCGCCGGCATCCCGGTTCCTGTCGGTTGTTCTGTCATTGTGATCACATCCTTTTTCGTAAAAAATTTGCATTTTCAAGTTTATCTACATGAAAAATGAAAATCAAGGTGATATTCGGCTGATGTCGAATTTTGTCGAAATTTGTCGAAAAAGGACGAAGAAGAGTCCTGATCCGAAAGGAATAAGAGCCGCTTTCCGTTCATACATTGATAAAAAAACATGCGGAAAGACAGGTGGTGCGATTATGCTGGAACTGATCAAAACCAATATTCATATGAATCGGTGGAAACGGGACGCCGCCGTGCAGATCACGCTGGATGACGACTTCATTGTGCCGGATACGATGGACGATGTGGAGCAGGTGATCATGGCGGCCGGCGATATTCAGGTGGAGACTGCGAGAAACGCGGGGGATAAGGTAACAGTAAAGGGGAAGCTGGCCTTTCAGGTGCTGTACCGGCGGGAGGAGGGCGGCCTGCAGACGCTGGCAGGTTCGATCCCCTTCGAGGAGCCGGTGAATGTGCCGGAACTGGACGAGAAGGATGCGGTAAGCGTGTCGTGGGAGCTGGAGGACTTAAGCGCGGGGCTGATCAATTCCCGGAAGCTGAGCGTGAAGGCCATTGTGACGCTGCGGGTGCGGGCGGAGACGCTGTGCGATGCGGAGGCGGCGGTGGATGTGGTATCCGATGGCGACGGAACGGATCCGGAGGTGAAGAAATACCGCACGGATGTGGCGGCGATCGCTGTGCGCCGCAAGGATACCTTCCGTATTCGCGAGGACATTTCCCTGACGGAAAGCAAGCCGAGCATCGATCATATTCTCTGGAGCGAGATCAAGCCGCGGGGAGTGACCACGAAGCCTCTGGACGGCCGGATCCATGTGGAGGGAAGCCTTCTTGTGTTCGTGATCTACGAGGGCGAGGGGGAGAATATGCCTGTCCAGTGGATCGAGGAGACGGTTCCGTTCTCCGGGGAGGTGGAACTGGCGGAATCGGTGGAGGGCATGGTGCCGTCCATCGCCGTGCGGCTGGTACATAAGGATCTGGAGGCGAAACCGGACTACGACGGGGAAATGCGCCAGCTGGATCTGGACGCGGTGTTGGAACTGGATATGAAGCTTTATGAGGAGAAAGTCCTGGAGCTGGTCAGCGACCTGTACGCGACGGACCGGGAGATCGCGCTGCAGACCGGCGAGGTGGGCTTCGACCGGCTTCTGACCAAGAATACGGGCAAATGCAAAGTCTCGGAGAAAATCGATCTGGGCGGCGGCGGAAGGATCCTGCAGATCTGTCATTATGACGCGGCGGTCCGCGTCGACGAGGTGCAGGTCAATGACGGAACGGTGACGGTGAGCGGCATACTTGACGTTTTCCTCTTATATATGACGTCGGACGACTCGGAGCCGGTGAAATCGGTGACGGAGCCGGTGCCTTTCGAGTATACGGCGGAAGCGGCCGGCGCCGATGAAAGCAGCGTCTGCCAGTTAAACGCGGGTCTGGAGCAGATCACGGCCGTGATGATGGGAAGCGGAAACGTGGAAATGAAGGCGGTGCTGAGCCTGGACCTGCTTGTCTTAAAGCCGGTTCGGGAGACAGTGATCGAGGGTGTCTCGGAAACGCCGCCCAATCTGGAGAAGCTGCAGGCCATGCCCGGCATCGTGGGCTATATCGTGCAGCCTCACGATACTTTGTGGGAGATCGCCAAGCGGTTTCATACGACCGGCGCGAACGTTAAGAAGATGAGCGGCCTGGAAAGGGATGAGGTGCTGCCGGGCGACCGGCTGATCCTGGTGAAGGAAGTGAATGGGTCGGTCTGAGGGTGATTCGGTCGGCCTGAGGCGGTTCGGGCTGAAATAAAAGGTCTTGAAAAAATGAATCGGAAAATGGATAAAGCTGGATGCACAAATCCGTATTTGTGGGATATAATAGACTATAAGGTTCAATGAATATCGGCTCGCCAGCCAGTGTGCAGCATTCCCGGTCAGTCCGCAGACGCGGCTGGCCGGGGAGTAAATGATAAGCGACAGCGAAAACGCATCCAGCTGGTGCTTCAGATAGATCAGGGCAACCTGGGCGGCGCCGCGCCCTGCTAACGCGGCGGCGTCTACATAGTGTGGGAGATGGAGCGTCGGCCGGGAAGCTGGGCAGCGGGTCAGCACTCCTTGCGGAATGCAGCAGGGTGCGGTTGCATGAAAACAATTGACAGAGGCGTGCTTTCTGTATAGCAGGAGAGAAAAGTGTGGAAGAATGCTGCAGGGTTGCCGTGCAGGGAAGGACAAAGGATGAACTATACATATATCGTAAGATGTGCGGACGGCACTCTGTACTGCGGGTGGACAAACCATCTGCAGGAGCGCGTCGCAGCTCATAACAGCGGCAGGGGCGCCAAGTACACGAAGAGCCGCCGGCCGGTGGAGCTGGTCTACTATGAGGAGTTTGGGACGAAGGAGGAGGCTATGCGCCGGGAGGCGCAGATCAAGCGGATGGAGAGGGCGGAGAAGATGGCATTGATCGTGGGATGGGGGAGTTAGGAGAGGGAAACGGCTTGTTTGTATGGGCGCGGAAGGTACGCGTTACAGGCGGGGGCCGGAGCACATCCCGGACGCTCATGACTCCGAAGGGAAGTCTTTCTAAATTCAAAAACGCCAGTTTGAGGGCAACGGCAAATTCGCGTGAACTCCTGATGAGTTCACGCTCAGGTTGCCGCTCCGCCCATGACTTGAGGTCATGGGCTCCGGCCCTCAAACTGACGTTTTTTCATTAAGAAAGACTAACCCTTCTCCGTAAATCGCGTTCGGGATGTGCTCCGGCCCCCGCCTGTAACGCTGTGTTTTCGCGGGAAGGATATATACGGGGGATATGGGTGGTATTTGGATGGCTGTTTCAATATGGGCGTCCCCCGCCGCGGTATGAGCTTCCGCGGCGGGGGACGCCCGCTCATATAAGGAACAAAATGTTGGAAAATGTCACTCCACGTCCTGCAGCGCCGCGAAGTCTTCCTCGCCGGTGCGGATCTTGACGACCTTCTCCACGCCGTAGACGAAGATCTTGCCGTCGCCGATGTGGCCGGTGTAGAGGGCCTTCTTGGCGGCTTCGATGACGGAGTCTACCGGGATCTTGCTGACGACGACCTCCAGCTTCACCTTCGGAAGCAGGGTCACGTCCATCTCGACGCCGCGGTACATTTCTCCGGCTCCCTTCTGGACGCCGCAGCCCATAACCTGGGTCACGGTCATGCCGGTGACGCCTAAGTTGTTCATGGCGGTCTTGATCTGCTCGTAGCTGGACAGCTTGGTGATGATGACGATCTTGTGCATTGCGTAGGAATCCACATCCGGCATCTTCACGACCTTGACGGCCGCTGCCTTCTCGGCCGGGGAGGCGGCTGAGTAATCGGACACGCCCAGATCCGTGTTCTCATTGACATCCATGGTCATCGTGTTGGAGATATCAATGATGGAGAAGCCGGAGTAGGCGGAGGGCAGGCCGTGTTCGGTGGAATCCAGGCCCGTGATCTCTTCTTCGCGGGAGACCCGCAGGCCTACCAGCTTCCTGATGACCAGAAATGCCAGCGTCATTGTGACGACAGTCCAGGCGGCCACGGTGATAAAGCCCAGAAGCTGCAGTCCAAGCTGATGGAAACCGCCGCCGTAGAACAGGCCCACGACGGAGTCGTTGCCGGGCGCGGAAGTGGTGGCGAACAGGCCGACTGCGATGGTGCCCCAGATGCCGTTCATGCAGTGAACAGCCACGGCGCCGACCGGATCATCGACGCGGAGCTTATTGTCCAGGAACCATACGCCGAAAACTACCAGGAGTCCTGCTACCGCGCCGATGACGGCGGCGCCGAGGGCGTCGGTCACGTCGCAGGGGGCGGTGATGGCTACCAGACCGGCCAGGGAGGCATTCAAGCACATGGACACATCGGGCTTGCCGTATTTGATCCAGGTGAAGACCATGCAGACCACGGTCGCCACGGACGGGGCCACGGTGGTGGTCAGGAATACGCTTCCAAGCTGCTCTACGCTTGTGCAGGCGGCGCCGTTGAAGCCGTACCAGCCCAGCCACAGGATGAAGACGCCCAGGCAGCCGATCGGCAGGTTGTGGCCGGGGAAGGCGTTGACCTTCGTGATCTTGCCGGCCTTATCGCGGACGAATTTGCCAATGCGGGGACCTAAGAGCCAGGCGCCGATCAGGGCCGTGATGCCGCCGACCATGTGGATCGCGCAGGAACCGGCGAAATCATGGAAGCCAAGCTGGGCAAGCCACCCGCCGCCCCAGATCCAGTGGGCCTCGATCGGGTAGATAACCACCGAGATCACCGCCGAATAGATGCAGTAGCTTAAGAATTTGGTCCGCTCCGCCATGGCGCCGGACACGATGGTCGCCGTGGTGGCGCAGAACACCAGGTTGAACACGAAATTGGACCAGTCGAAATTGGCGTAGTCCGTGAAGATCGCGAAGCTGGGCTTGCCGATGAAGCCGCCGATGTCCTCGCCCAGCAGCAGGCTGAAGCCGATGGGCACGAAGACCATACAGCCGATGCAGAAATCCATCAGGTTCTTCATCAGAATGTTGCCCGCGTTCTTGGCCCGGGTGAAACCGGTCTCCACCATGGCGAAGCCGGCCTGCATCCAGAAGACCAGGGCCGCGCCGATCAGGAACCACACGGCGAATACTTCGCTGTTTACAGCACTAAAGATTTCTTCAGTCATAACTTTTTCTCCTCTCATCCTTTTTCGGGAATCACAGTGCGCGGGAGCCGGACGCCTCGGGCGGCCGGCGGCTTTCCGTATGCCCCTTCGCCGGGCCGCTGTCTTAGAGGCAGCGGTTCGGTTTCGCCTGTCATACGAAAAGGGCAAAGGTGCTTTTCTCCTCTTAAAAGCTCCTTCGCCCTGCATCGTGATTCCGATATTCTTTGATGAACGTCTGGCTGAAGCCGCGCTGGTCAGTCTGCGGCCGGGGTACCTCCGGCTGTGCGGATCTGACGCTGACATCAGAAAAGGGACTATGGTCATCCCATAGCCCCTTCGCTCATCACGCACTTCATGATAGCACCGTGATAAATTATTGTCAACGAATATTTTGGTCAATATTTTTCCGCCGATTTCGAAAAATTCTGTGAAAAATTACAGAAATTTCTATGAAAAGAGGCGGATAAACATCTGTTATGGGAGAACAATATAGAATTTTCTCGGAAAAACGTACTTGCATTTTGTAAAGTACAGTATATAATATACAGTATATAGCATACAGTATACAATAGACAGTATACAGAAGCGAATGGAAGATACCGGCGGCAAATGATATGCCGGGAAGTACGGTACTCCGGCCTGAAGCTCATTTTCTGCAACTTCTGTATACGGTGCGACACAAAAGGAGAACGACAGCCCATGATGCGCTACCTGAGCCTGAAAGCTTACGGCAAGGTGAATCTGGCCCTGGACGTCCTGCGCCGGCGTGAGGACGGCTATCACGAAGTCCGTATGGTGATGCAGACGGTGGGGCTCTACGACAAGATCGATCTGTATTGTACGGAGAAGCCCGGCATTACCGTCGAGACGAACCTCTATTATCTTCCTGTGAATGAAAATAATCTGGTCTACAAGGCGGCCGCCATGCTGATGAAAGAATTCAGCGTGGAGCAGGGCGTACATATCCGGCTTAAGAAATTCATTCCGGTGGCGGCGGGCATGGCCGGCGGCAGCAGCGACGCGGCGGCAGTGCTTTTCGGCGTGAACAAGATGTTCGGTCTGGGTCTGAGCCCGGAGGCGCTTCAGCAGCGCGGTGCGAAGATTGGAGCGGATGTGCCATATTGTGTGATGCGCGGAACGGTGCTTTGCGAGGGGATCGGCGAGATTCTGACGCCGCTTCCGCCTATGCCCCAGTGTCAGATATTGATCGCCAAGCCGGCAGTCAGCGTTTCCACAAAGAGCGTCTATGAGAAGCTGCGGGCGGATGAACTGACGCCGGAGCAGCACCCGGATATCGACGGTATGGTGGAGGCTATCCGGCAGCAGGACATCCTGACAGTGGCCGCGAAGATGGGCAATGTACTGGAGAGTGTGACGGTGCCGGATCACCCGGAGATCGCCGCGATCAGGGAAATGATGCTGGAGTCCGGCGCGGTGAACGCGATGATGAGCGGCAGCGGCCCTACGGTCTTCGGACTCTTTACGAGTCCGCGGGCGGCGTCGGCGGCTTATGAGAAGATGCGCTACGGTGCGGGCAACGAGCTGGCCAGGCAGGTGTATCTGACGAATCTGTTCAATCGGAAATAACAAAAGAAAAGGATGGAGAAAGCCATGGAGTACAATCTGAATGTGAAAATGAACGAGTATCTTCCTCTGCGCGATGTGGTCTTCAATACGCTGCGCCAGGCGATCCTGCGGGGCGAGCTGGCCCCCGGCGAGAGGCTGATGGAGATTCAGCTGGCGGAGAGACTGGGCGTCAGCCGGACGCCGATCCGGGAGGCGATCCGCAAGCTGGAGCTGGAGGGGCTGGTCCTGATGGTCCCGCGCAAAGGCGCCGAGGTGGCCAGAATTTCCGAGAAGAGCCTTCGGGATGTGCTGGAGGTCCGCCGTTCTCTGGAGGAGCTGGCGACGGAGCTGGCCTGCCAGCGGATGAGCGAGGAGCAGGTAGGAGAACTGGAAACGGCCCGGGACGCGTTCGCGGCGGCTGTGGCGTCGGGGGATATCATGGAGATGGCCGAGTGCGATGAGAAGTTCCACGACGTTATTTTCGACGGCACCGGCAACGCCCGCCTGGTTCAGATCCTCAATAATCTCCGCGAGCAGATGTACCGCTACCGCCTGGAATATATTAAAGAGGCCGACAAACGGCAGGTTCTCCTTCTGGAGCATGAGAATATCGTGAAAGCCATCCGCGCCCGCCATGTGGCCGAAGCCAGAGAAGCCATGCGCGAGCATATCGACAATCAGGAGATCACGATCTCGCGGAATATTAAGGAACAAAATTAAATTTGTATAAAATATCTATAGACTGCATTGACAGGGTGACAAGGTGTCATTATAATGAATGACAGCTTGTCACTTTTTTGCATTACATCAGTATGCAGAATCTGCCAATGGCGGATTTTTTGGTGCGTCAGGCGCGGAAAGGAGTTCTTACATCATGCCAAGCGAACGCTTTATGCGGCTTTCCGAGGAGAAACGGAACGCCATCTGGGAGGCGGCTATGGCGGAGTTTATCGCCGAGCCGTATGAGAAGGTTTCGATCAATAAGATCATCCGGCAGGCCGGCATTTCCAGAGGCAGCTTTTATACCTATTTTACGGATAAAAGGGATCTGCTGGCGTTCATCCTCTGGGGGACCAGACAGCAGTGGAATCAGTTCTGCATGGAGAGCATTGAGAAGGCCGGCGGGGATTATTTCGGGCTGATGATCATGCTGATGGACCGGGCCATGGTGTTCTGCAGGAATAACAACGTGTTTGCCCTGCATAAGAATCTGATCATGTACCCGGAGCCGGTCATGGATTTTCTCCCTAAGCCGCTGGATTACGAGAAGGAGATCAAATGTCTGCTGCTGGATAAGGTCGACCGGTCGCTCTTTGAGGATCCGTCGGATGAGAATGTGGTGATGGTCTTTAAGATGACGGCGCTGGTTATGGTCAGCGCCCTGTCGGAATTCTGTATGCACCCGGAGCAGGAGGAGAGGCTGCGAGAGGACTACCGGAAGGCTTTGCAGGTGATCCGGCGGGGGGCGTACCGCGCAGTGAGAAACTGTGCTTGAGTATGCCGTATGTGGTGGCAGACAGGCATAGGACGTGTCGGGCGCGGTGAAAGGTTGGTTGACATAACGCTGAGCATCAGGCACTGGCCCAATTCAGCCACAAGTACATAAGTGTGCAAATATTGTGTGTTGCGATAGAAATCAATGATATGGAGGGAAACAGGTTATGAGCAAAGGAGCAGTAATCGGAGCAGTCGCCGTCGTCGCCGCGGCGGCCGCGTTTGGATTTTTCGTGGTGCCCCGTATGTCGGAGCCGGAAGCGGCGGCCGAGACGGTGGCGCCTCCCACGGTTCAGGTGATGAACCCGCAGAAGAAGGACGTGGAGGTATTCCGCAGCCTGATCGGCACGGTGTCGCCGTCGGATCTGGTCAATGTGATCCCGATGGCCGCCGGAGAGATTACCGCGGTCTATGTGAATGTAGGCGACTACGTGGAGGAAGGCCAGCTGCTCTGCGAGATCGATACGAAACAGGTGGATTCCGCGAGGCTCCAGCTGGAGGCCGCCGAGATCCAGTTAAATGACGCCAAAACCAATCTGGACCGGATGAGCGTGCTCTATGCTTCTGGAGATATCGCCGCTCAGTCCTACGAGCAGGTGGAGAGCTCGGTGAAAGCGGCCCAGATCCAGTACGACAGCGCCAAGCTGGCTTACGATTACCAGATCGATTTCAGTCATGTGACGGCCGCCATCGCCGGCCGGATCGAATCCAGCACGATGGAAGTTCACGGCATGGCGACCCAGTCCGCGCCTCTGTGCGTGATCTCCGGCGGCGGAAGCAAGACGATTACATTTTCCGTGACCGAGGCCATGCTGGATCATGTGAAGGCCGGGGAGCCGGTCCGGGTGGAGAAGAGCGGAAGCGAGTACACCGGGACGATCACCGAGGTCAGTTCTATGGTCAGCTCCTATACCGGCCTCTTCGACGCCAAGGCCACGCTTGAAAATGCGGACGCCCTTATCAGCGGCTCCACGGTCCGGCTCTATCTGACCGCCGACAAGGCGGAGGATGTGCTGACGCTGCCGGTGGACGTGGTCTACTACCGCAACAGCGCTCCCTACGTCTATACCTACGATAACGGTATTGTCCATGAGGTATCCATCGAGACGGGACTGAGCGACGACGAAAACATCGAGATCGTGTCCGGCCTGACCGCGTCCGATCAGGTCATCACCACCTGGAGTCCGGAGCTGTATGAGGACGCGCCGGCGCTTCTGGAGGAGGGAGTTCAATGAATATCACAAGAACTGTCTTAAAGCGGCCGGTCACGACCCTGATGATCGTGCTGAGCCTTCTGGTATTCGGCTTAAACTCGGTGTTCTCCTCCAAGCTGGAGCTGATCCCCGAGATCAATATGCCGATGCTGATCGTATTTACGGTCTATCCCGGCGCCAGCCCCGACGACGTGATGGAGCTGGTGAGCCGTCCCATCGAGGACAGTATCGGGACTTTGTCCGGCCTTGAGAATACCCAGAGTATTTCCAGCGAGAACTCGTCGGTGCTCCTGCTCCAGTATGAGTACGGCATCGACATCGACGACGCCTATAATGATTTAAAGAAGATCCTGGACGCCCTTAAAACTACATTTCCGGACGACGTCCAGGAACCGATCATCATCGAAATGGATATCAACCAGACTGCCAGCATGAGCCTGGCTGTCAACAACGATACCCAGAACAACCTCTACAATTATGTGGACAATGAGATCGTTCCCGAATTCGAGAAGCTGTCCTCCGTGGCCAGCGTGGACATCAGCGGCGGCCGGGCGGAGTACGTCCGCGTGGAGCTGATCCCGGAGAAACTGGCCCAGTACCGTCTGGATATCAATACCATCGCCACGGTCATCGCCAGCGCGGATTTCACCTTCCCGGTGGGCGACGCGGATGTGGGGCGGCAGAACCTGTCGGTGACGGCGGAGGTGCCCTACGACACGATGGAGAGTCTGAAGAACATCCCCATCACCGCAGGCAACGGCAATATCATTTATCTGGACGACGTGGCCAATATCTACGCGGCGCTGGAGGATGAGAACGGCATCGGGCGCTTCAACGGGCGCGAGACCATTTCCATCAACATCCAGAAGAACCAGTCCAACAGCGAGGTGGAGGTGTCCGACGCGGTGCAGGAGGTCGTGGCGAGGCTGACGGCCGCCGATCCGGATCTGGAAATGATCGTGGTCAGCGACAACAGCGTCATGATCCGCAATTCCCTGACCTCCGTGCTGCAGACCATGGCCATGGCCGTGGTGGTTTCCATGGTGATCATCCTGCTGTTCTTCGGCGATCTGAAGGCGTCGCTGATCGTAGGCACGTCGATCCCGGTGTCCATCCTGGTGGCATTGATCGCCATGAGCCTTATGGGATTTTCCTTAAATGTGGTCACGCTGAGCAGCCTTGTGCTGGGCGTCGGCATGATGGTGGATAACTCCATCGTGGTTATGGAAAGCTGCTTCCGAACTACGAGAGGCGGCAGCATCCGGGACTACACCCGCGGCGCGCTGGAAGGCAGCGGCATCGTGTTCCAGTCCATTTTCGGATCGACTCTGACCACCTGCGTGGTTTTCCTGCCCCTGGCGGTGCTTAAGGGAATGTCGGGGCAGCTGTTTAAGCCGCTGGGCTTTACGATCGTCTTTTGTATGGTCGCGTCCCTGATCTCGGCCGTGACGATCGTGCCGCTGTGCTACGTCATGTATCGGCCGAGGGAACGGCAGAAGGCGCCCATGTCCGGCGTCCTTAAGGCGATGCAGGGCGGCTACCGCAGGATCATGCGGGTGCTTTTGCCCCACAAGTGGCTGGTCATCTTTACCTCCGTGGCGCTGCTGGCGGGCTCCATCTATCTGGCGACCCAGCTGCGGACGGAGTTAATGCCCATGGCCGATGAGGGCGCGGTGAGCATCAGCATCGAGACCCGGCCTGGACTTCGCGTGGAGGCGGTCAATGAGATCTTAAGCCAGGCGGAGGAGATCGTGGCGAACGATGAAAATGTATCCACATATATGCTGTCCTATGGCGCCAGCGGTTTAAGCTCCTCTCTGGGGAGCGGTTCCGGCGCGTCCCTGACGGCGTATCTGCGGGACGACCGGACTCTTTCTACTGATGAGATGATCCGCAAATGGCGGCCTATTTTGAGCAAGATCCCGGACTGCAATATTACGCTTCAGCCGGTCAGCATGATGGGCTCCCTGATGTCGGAGACGGAGGGCTTCGAGGTGATCCTGGCCAGCACCGATTATGACACGCTGAAGGCGGTCACCGACGAGATGGCGGACGACCTGACCGGGCGGCCGGAGGTGACCAAGGTTCATTCCACGCTGGAGAACGCGGCGCCGCTGGTGAAGGTGAAGCTGGATCCGGTCCAGGCCGCGGCGGAGGGCCTTTCCCCGGTGCAGGTGGCCGGCATGGTCAATATGATGCTGCAGGGCGTGGAAGCCACGACCCTGGAGGTGAACGGCCATGAGGTCAGCGTCATGGTGGAGTACCCGGAGGGCGAGTACGACACCCTGGATCAGATGAAGAGCATTCTGATTCCCACGACAAGCGGCGCGATGGTGGCGCTGACGGACATCGCGGAGGTGGAGTACCAGGACAGCCCCCAGAGCATTACCCGCTACAATAAGCAGTACCAGGCGACGATCACGGCCGATTTTACGGATTACATAGACAATTCGGACGAGAGGGTGCGGGACGCCACGACGGAACAGCTGATCCGAGAGGTGATCCGTCCCCGGATGGCCAGGGAAATGTCTATCGTGACCAATACGGTCACGGAGACCATGTACGAGGAGCTGGGAAGCCTGTTCAGGGCGATCCTGATCGCGGCCTTCCTGGTGTTCGTGGTCATGGCGGCCCAGTTTGAGTCGCCCAAGTTCTCGCTGATGGTCATGACGACGATCCCCTTCGGCCTGATCGGTTCCTTCCTGTTTTTGTATGTGACGGACGTGACGCTGAGCATGCCGTCCATGCTGGGATTCATGATGTTAGTGGGAACCGCGGTGAACAACGGTATCCTTTATGTGGACACAGTGAACCAGTACCGCCACGGCGGCATGGAGTTAAATGAAGCCCTGGTCGAGGCGGGAACCACCCGTCTGCGCCCGATCCTGATGACGACGCTGACCACGGTGGTAGCCATGATCCCCATGTGCCTGGCCTACGGCGACGCGGGCGAGCTGCTGCAGGGTCTGGCCCTGGTAGACGTAGGCGGCCTGGTGGCGTCGACGCTTTTGGCGCTTCTGATGCTGCCGGCGTATTACTCGGTGATGTCGAAGATCAAGGGACTGGCGATGCCGGAATTTGACGACGATATGTGATGGAATAAAGGGGTATAGATGAAAATGAGAAAAGCGGAGAAAAAAACGGGAAGAAGGATGGCAGCGCTGTTTACGGCCGCTGTGCTGACCGGTGCTGCGGCCGCCGGGTCATTTCCCATGACGGTCCTCGCGATCGGACCGCTCGGGCCGGGGTCTAACCGGTCGGAGGAAGAATGGGCCAGGCTTAAGGATAATGTGCTGGAATACGAGGAGATCGAGGGACTGATCGAGGAATATAACGTATCGGTCAAGGAGAGTTATGAGAACTGGCGGAAAGCGGATTCCGGCAAAGCGCTTGAGGATTATGTGTCAGACGCGGAGCAGGCTGTGGAAGATCAGTATGACCAGATGGCCAGCGCCGAGGACGAATTGTCCATGATCACGTCGGAATACCAGGCCCGAATGAGCGAGATCCAGGTTCAGAGCACCATCGACGCGGCGGAGGACAGCACGACGAAGCTGTGGGAACTGGAGAAGACGGCGAAATCCCTGGTGTCGCAGGCCCAGTCGGCGATGAATACCTATTACCAGCTTCAGAGCCAGCTGACCTCCGCGCAGAAGAACCGGCAGCTGGCGGCGGAATCGCTGGAGCTTACAAAGCGGCAGCAGAATTCCTACGTTGGAATGGCCACGTACGCGGATGTGCTGACCGCCCAGCAGAATCTTCAGAATCTGGACGCCCAGATCTTAAGCCTTCAGAATCAGATCGAGAATACGAGACAGAATCTGATCGTAATGCTGGGCTGGGGGCAGGATGCGCAGCCGGAGATACGGCCTATGCCGGCACTGGATCTGAACCGGATCGACGCGATGGATCCGGCGGCGGATCTGGCTGCTGCGTACGAGAATGATTATACGCTGAAAGCGGATCAGAGAAAGCTGGACAATTCCGTGACGTTAAGCGGCCAGACTGTCCACGGCTCCGCGGTCGAGAATGATAAGCAGCAGATCGCGATCGCGTTAAACTCCGCTTATCAGTCGGTGCTGTCGGCAAAGGCGGCCTATGACCAGGCGTCCCTGAATCTGGATGTGGCGACCCGGTCCTGTTCCTCTGCCCAGGCAAAGCAGCGTGTCGGCGTTGGAACCGCTATGGAGACGCTCCAGGCGGAAGCGAATCTGGTTTCATGCCAATCGGATCTGGAAGTGAAGGGGCTTCAGTTATTCGGCGCGATGGAGACTTACGACTGGGTGAAAAAAGGAGTGAGATGATGAAAAAGCAGGGCAGAATAAGCGGCTGGAAGGCGCCGGCCCTGTTGAGGCAGCGGATATTCGCGCGCCGGGCGGCGTCCTTGTTCAGTCAGCGGGTATTCGCGCGCCGGGCGGCGTCCCTTTTCCTCTGCGGTATGCTGATTATGACGGCGGCGTGTCCGGTTCCGATCCGGGCGGCAGGCAGGCCGGAAGGGATGGATGATGAGACGTGGAACAGGCTGCAGGACAATGTGATGGAGTATGACGAGCTGGAGAACCTGGTGAAGTATTATAATCCTTCCTATCAGCAGATCCTGGAATCGATCACGCCGATGATCGACGCCAGCCAGCAGGCCGCGTCCCAGATGAGATCGTCGGAAGATCTGAAGACGATGAAAGACTCCTCGAAGGAACTGAAAAAGGCGCTGGATCAAATGGATCCGGATTCGGAGTCGATGATGGATCAGATGGCCTATCAGCAGACCTATACAATGTATCTTACGATACAGGCCGGGATCCAGGGCGTAGAACAGGGAGCAAAGGCGATCAGCAAGACGGCCGCCGTTATGGATCAGCAGACCCGTTCCGTCCGTGAGCAGACTCTGTATTCCCTGACGGCCGCTGTCCAGCAGATGTTTATCGGCTATAACCAGGCCCTTGCTTCCCGCGAGCTGTGCGCTGCGGCGGCAGAGCTTTCCGAAGCGGCGGCTCAGTCTGCCGAAACGCAGCGCAGCGTCGGAATGGCTACGGATAATGATGTATTGTCGGCGCAGCAGACGCTCCTGTCAGCGCAGAATCAGATCACGTCTCTGGACAATACCCTTTCTTCCCTCAGACAGAATCTGTATCTGATGACCGGATGGACGTACGACGCTTCGGCGGAGATCGGCACGGTTCCGGCTCCGGATCTGACAAGGATCGATGCCATGGATCTGAATGCGGATATTATAAAGGCGATTGATAACAGCTATTCCCTAAAGTCGCTGAAAGATACGCTTAAGACCAGCAAGGCCAGCGCCGCGACGAAAGATAAGAAGAAAGAGGAAGCCGAAGCAGAGATAAAGACGCAGATGGAGGCGCTCTACCAGACGGTTCTGGCTGACAGGTCCGCTTACGAGGCTGCATCCACAACCCTGGAGGCGGCCAGGCTGACGCAGGAGAGCAGTAAGCGCCAGTATGATCTGGGAATGATCGGCCGGCTCCAGTACCTGCAGGCGCAGACCGCTTATCTTCAGCAGAAGATGACGGCCGATAATGCTTCCATGGCGCTGACCCAGGCAATCCTGGATTACGAATGGGCGCTGAAGGGGATCATAATGTCCGGACAGACGGGGCAGTAAGCCCATGCGGCGCGGAACAGAAGAATTGTCGGGGCCTGTGTCCGCCGTGGTACAGGAGAGACAGCCGTCCTGCGCCAGCGTTCAGTCTGCACCCGTCGCGTTGACGCCCGCGTTCTTCATGGGCAGCAGATCTGCGAGCAGATCAAGAAGTTTAGAGCGAATATGGATATTTACGCCGTCCTGCGCCAGCAGGGCGGCGTAGTCGTCTTCCCCTACGAGACAGCGCAGTTCTTCTTTCGACGCTTCCGGCACCACCGCGTGGGTCGCGTCGATGAAGCAGAGGCTGGGATAGATCAGGCACCACCAGTTACGGCCGCGGCCGCTTCCCAGCGTTACCTGCACCGCGTCATAGGTGCCGCAGGGCAGGACGATGTCCCCGTAATATTTTGTTGGGAAATAGCACCGCGTGATGCGGATGGACGCGCCGTAGTCACAACCTTTCGCGGCCATATAATCCGCGGCGGCGTTTTCCAGTTCCTGCCGGTGAGCCGTGACGCAGCGGCAGATTCTCTCTTTATCTGAGATTTCGCTGAATTTATCTTCCGGCGTTTGAGCCGCGTCGATTATTTTGTCCTTTGAAATGGTTCCGCTGCCGTCTGCGGGGGAATCTTCCTTAAGTTCGTCCGCCAGCTTTTCAAGCAGCAGGTTCTTCACTTCCAGCTTCAGCGTCTGGTCCGCGGCGGAATTGCTGTTGGCCAGGACATGAAAACGCAGGAGCTGCGGGGCAATGCGGTCCGCCAGGTCCTCACCGCCGGTCCGCAGCCGTGCGGCAAAGCATAAAAGCGCCAGCAGGAAACAGACAGCCGCGGCGCAGAGTTCTTTTTTACATTTCATGATCTTTAAGCCTCCCCGGTCATAATATAATTCTGTTGTAATTATTTCCATCTATGGTATAATTAATCAGAAAATCCGGTTTTATTGGAAGGAGAATCTATGAGAGAAACGATAGCAGTGCTGTTCGGCGGTCAGTCATCGGAGCATATTGTATCGTGCATGTCGGCAGCCAACGTTATTGACCAGATCGATAAGGAGAAATACAATCTGCTGCTTCTTGGGATCACTGAGGAGGGACGGTGGCTTCTTACGAAGTCTGTGGATGAGATCCGATCCGGAGCCTGGAGAGACGGTAAAGTTACAGCGGTGCTGAGCCCTGACGCATCGAAGAAATGTGTGACGGTAAGCGTTCCGGTCGGGGCGGAATGTACGGCGGAGCTGGCTGCCGCGCTGGAAATGGCCGGGCTGGATCTTCCGTACGCCGCGGATGAAGGTGATGCGGATGAAGACACGCCGGGGGCGCAGCCGGACGGCAAGCCGGGGACACAGCCAGGCAGCAGGGCGGAGAAGGCGCGGCAGGGAAGCAGGACGGAGAAGGCGCAGCCGGGCAGCGTGCCGGCGGCGCCGCGGCAGGGGAACGCGCTTAGAGCGTCGTACTGCTGTGAGATCCCTGTCGACGTGGTATTTCCTGTGCTTCACGGGCTTTACGGCGAGGACGGCACTGTTCAGGGGCTCCTGGAGTTGGCCCGCATCCCTTACGTGGGCTGCGGCGTTCTGGCAAGCGCGGTTTCCATGGACAAATTGTATACGAAGATCGTCGTGGACGATCTGGGGATCCGTCAGGCCAGGTATGTTCCGGTGATGCGTGAGGAGCTTAAGGATATGGACGCGGCGGCGGATAAGATCGAGGCGAAGCTGGATTATCCGGTATTTGTCAAGCCGTCCAACGCCGGTTCATCCCGCGGCGTCAGCAAGGCCAGGAACCGGGCGGCCCTGGCCGCGGCTCTTACGGAAGCCGCCAGCCATGACCGGAAGATCCTGGTGGAAGAGGCGATCGTGGGCCGGGAGATCGAATGCGCCGTATTCGGCGGCGGCCTTCGTCCGGTCGAGGCGTCCGGCGTCGGCGAGATCCTGGCGGCCGCTGAGTTTTATGATTTTGATGCCAAATACTATAATTCCGAGTCCCGCACCGTGGTGGATCCCGATCTTCCGGGCGGCGCGGCGGAGAAGGTCCGCGAGGATGCCATGGCGATTTTTAAGGCGGTGGACGGATACGGGCTGGCGCGGGTGGATTTCTTCGTAGACGCGGACGGCGAGGTCATTTTCAATGAGATCAATACGATGCCGGGCTTCACGGCCATCAGCATGTACCCCATGCTGTGGGAGGCCAGAGGCGTCAGCAAGTCCCAGTTGGTGGAGAAGCTGATCACCCACGCGAAGGAGCGGTATGCGGACGGCGAGGAGGAGGTCCGGCATGGATAGGAACGCGCCCATCGGGGTATTCGATTCCGGTGTCGGCGGCCTGACCGTAGCCAGGGAGATCATCCGCCAGATGCCCGACGAGAGGATCATTTATTTCGGAGACACGGCGCGGGTACCCTACGGAAGCAAGTCGCGGGACACGGTCATCCGCTACTCGCGGCAGATCATCCGGTTCCTTCTGACGAAGAATGTGAAGGCGATTGTGATCGCCTGCAACACGGCCAGCGCTTACGCCCTGGATACGGTGGAGAAGGAGTTTGCGCTTCCTGTCATCGGCGTGATCAAGGCGGGCGCTTTGACCGCGGTAAATGCCACCCACAACGGCAAGATCGGTGTGATCGGTACGGAAGGCACCATAGGCAGCGGCATTTATACGGAAGTCATAAAGCAGATGGATCCCTGCGTCCAGGTGACGGGCAAGGCCTGTCCCCTGTTTGTGCCGCTGGTGGAGGAAGGACTTCTCCACGATTCCGTGACCGACGAGATCGCGTCCCGGTACCTGAGCGAATTAAAAGGGAAATTTATCGACACGCTGGTACTGGGCTGTACCCATTACCCGCTGCTCCGGTCTACGGTGGGTCGGATCATGGGCGGAGATGTGACGCTTGTGAACCCGGCATACGAGACGGCTGTCGAGCTTAAGGCGCTTCTGGCGGAGCGCGGCCTGGACTGCGCGGCCGGGCAGGCGGAGAATGATCCGGAGAAGTATCAATTCTATGTCAGCGACCTGGCGGAGAAATTTACGGCGTTTGCGACTTCGATCCTGCCCAGGCAGGTGAAGGAGACCAGAAAGATCGATATCGAGAGGTATTAAAGCGATGACCCAGAATGTTCTGATCAGTATTTCCGGTTTCCGGATGACGGACGACGGTCCTGAGCAGGTGGAGATGGTGACCACCGGAGATTATTTTGGCCGGAGCGGAAAGCATTATGTTCTCTATGAGGAACTTCTGGAGGACGGTTCCGGTTCTGTCAGGAACACGATCCGCATCCAGCCGGACTGTATGTCTATCATTAAGAAAGGCGAGGCCACCACGCAGATGGTCTTTGAGAAGAATAAGAAGAACCAGTCCTGCTATGTGACGCCTTTCGGACAGATGATGATCGGGATCCGGACCGGGGATGTGAAGGTGCTGGAGGAGGAAGATCTTCTGAAAGTGGACGTGGATTACTCGCTGGATATCAATTACGAGCATGTGTCCGACTGCAATATCACGCTGGAGGTGCGGCCCCGCATGTGAGAGGGCGGCGCGGGAACCGCGGGATACTGAAAGCTGCAGGAGAGAGCGCAGGATACCGAAAGCTGCAGGAGAGAGCGCGGGATACCGAAAGCTGCAGGAGAGAGCGCGGGATACCGAAAACCGCGGAAAAGGCAGCAGGATACCGAAAACCGCGGAAAAGACAGCAGGATACCGAAAACCGCAGTATGCATACAGAAACCCCGCATCATTACGTCCGGATTCCGTATACCGGGCGAATGGCTGCGGGGGTTGGCTTTGTAATCACTTCTTCTTTCCTGCCGCGGGTTCTTCCTTGGCGGCTTTCTTCTTCTTAAGTCCGATCTTCTCCAGAAAACCTTTCTTCTTCGGCACGGCGGGAACGGCGCCGCCGCGGATGCTCTTGACCTGCGTGATGTAGATACCGCTGATCACGACCCGCGCTTCCGTCTTGACCGGAAGGATATTGAAAACATCACCGTCTGCCAGAAGCGTCATGACCTTCGGTCCGATCTTGGCCTTGACTACCGGCACTTTCATGCGCTGCATATACTTGGGGGTCTGTTCCATCACGGCCTTCGGCAGGTTCGCTTCCTTCAGCTTCATCTTCTTCTTGTCGATCACAAGGATGGAAACGGACTGGGCCGCGGCTTCGAGCATGTTCTGCTGTTCAACCTGTTTCTTCTCCAGCTTGCGCCCCAGGAAATATAAGGCTCCCAGCACGACGACGACGATGACAAAAATGATCAGTATTACGTTAAAAAATGTGTCCACAGGGCAATACCTCCAGCATGTAAAGTATAATTCTGCAAAAAACGTAAAAAATTACCAGTTAGTAAGGTTGTAATATTATAACACCCGCTCATAAAAAAAGCAAGAAAAAACAGTAAAAAGCTGGCAAAAAAATCCTTGACAGGTTGACAGGGCTATGATATTATGAAAAATGCACTATTGTGGAATACCAGCGTGCAACGGTTTATTATGCCCAAAAACAGCAGTGACAAAGATTAGAAAACAGGGGTGAAATGTCAATGGAGAAAAGCAGAATGCGTCCTGTGAAAGCAGGAAAAGGCGAAAGAATGAGCTTCTCAAGACAGAAGGAAGTTCTTGAGATGCCGAACCTGATCGAAATCCAGAAGACCTCGTACCAGTGGTTTCTGGAGGACGGTCTTAAGGAAGTTTTCGAAGACATCTCTCCGATCGCGGACTTCGCGGGACACCTGAGCCTGGAATTTGTCGACTTTACATTATGTAAGGACGACATCAAGTACACTATTGAGGAGTGCAAGGAGCGTGACGCTACCTACGCCGCTCCGCTGAAGGTGAAGGTAAGGCTGTGTAATAAAGATAAGGATGAGATCAATGAGCATGAGATCTTCATGGGAGACCTTCCTCTCATGACCGACACCGGCTCGTTTGTGATCAACGGCGCTGAGCGTGTCATTGTCAGCCAGCTCGTTCGCTCCCCTGGTATCTACTATACCGTTGTTCATGATAAAGTGGGCAAAGAACTGTACTCCTGTCAGGTGATCCCCAACCGCGGCGCATGGCTGGAGTATGAGACCGATTCCAACGATGTTTTTTACGTCCGCGTAGACAGAACCAGAAAGGTGCCGGTCACGGTGCTGGTCCGGGCTCTTGGCTACGGAACCAACGCGGAGATCCTTGATATCTTCGGTGAGGAGCCCAAGATCCTGGCCAGCTTTACCAAGGATGTTTCCGACAATTATCAGGACGGTCTGCTGGAGTTATATAAGAAGATCCGCCCGGGCGAGCCGTTGTCTGTAGACAGCGCCGAGAGCCTGCTCAACAGCATGTTCTTCGATCCCAGGAGATACGACCTGGCCAGGGTAGGACGCTATAAGTTTAATAAGAAGCTGTCCTTCGGCAACCGTCTGAAGGGACACACGCTGGCGGAGGACGTTATCGATCCTTCTACCGGCGAGGTTCTGGCTACAGCCGGGCAGCAGCTTGATAAGAAGACTGCCGAGGCCATCCAGAACGCGGCGGTGAAGTTTGTCTGGGTCCAGGGCGTTGACCGGAATGTGAAGGTCATTTCCAATATGATGGTCAACCTGGAGAACTATGTGAATTTCCCGGCGTCGGAGGCAGGAGTCACAGAGTTAGTATTCTACCCGGTGCTGAAGCCTATACTGGATGAATATGGAGACGATGAGGAAGAGTTAAAGCGCGTCATCCGCAAGAATGTGCGTGAGCTGGTCCCGAAGCACATCACGAAGGAAGACATCATCGCTTCTATTAACTATAATATGCACCTGGAGCAGCAGGTCGGCAATTCCGATGACATCGATCATCTGGGCAACCGCCGTATCCGCGCCGTAGGAGAACTTCTGCAGAACCAGTACCGTATCGGTCTGGCCCGTATGGAGCGCGTGGTGCGTGAGCGTATGACGACACAGGACATGGACGGCATCACGCCCCAGTCCCTGATCAATATCAAGCCCGTGACCGCGGCGGTGAAGGAGTTCTTCGGAAGTTCCCAGCTGTCCCAGTTCATGGATCAGAATAA
>CANPZZ010000012.1 GCA_947589125.1 uncultured Lachnospiraceae bacterium | reverse complement strand
CACATGTAAACCTTATCCGAAGCAAGACCGAACAGAAAGCATAAGGCGGCCCGTCTGCTTTCGGGTAGGTCGCTTGAACCTGGCGGCGACGTCAGGTCTAGATAGATGATCACCCACGACATAACCCGGCTTATCGTCTTGCTCATTTTCTATAGAATAATTAACTATCCGGCCGGATGGCCGCTGTGAAAGGGGGATCTGCCATGAATATGAAACGTATGGCAGCGCTGTTTCTTGGATGTGTCCTGAGTATGACCGCCGCGATGCCGGTTATGGCGGCGACACAGGTAGACGCGGTATACCTGAGTCTGATTATGGAGGATGAGCTCTATGAGCTGACTCCGGGAGATTCGATCGTGTATACAACGCCGGAAGGGGCCGGCGTGGAGTATTATATTAATGAGGTGAACATCACAGAGAATGCGTCAAGCGGGATCACGACCTATACGCTGGATGTCCGCGCCGATAACGGATGGTATTTTAATAACAATACCATGGTTTCTGTCTACGGCGCCTATGGTATTTCGGTATCCCTTCGTACGTCCACGCGTATGAGAGTGACTGCGAAAGCCTACCCGTTCCGGGTCCTGGATGAAGTGAGCGGTATCGTTATCGACTCTGCGGATAAGAAAGCATACTGGTCCCCGGTAGAAGGGGTCAAAAGCTATTCCGTCATCGTTTATTATTCCGACAAGAACGGTAATCTGCGCCACATCAGGAAGTCTGCCAACGGCACGAGCATCGACCTGAAGAATTATCTGGACAGGTATGATTATGTGGATGTGGCGATCCGCCCTACAAAGGGATCGGCCAACAAAGACCGCTATACGGCAGAACCGAATTACATTAATTCCAGCGGAGGCGTAGATGAAGAGAACTACGTAGATGTGTATACATTCCGTCTTCCTACTTCCGTCTATGGGAGTCTTCCTGACGGCTCGACGGGGTCCAATCCGTTTGCTCCTAATGATTACGACACAGGCAGCGGTTCTTCGGGGTCGGTCTATCCGGGCGGCGAAACCGGCCCGGTAAATGGTTCCGGGTGGAATGCAGCGCCAGGGAGCGGCCCGATGACTCCCACAACGCCCGGAATCGTTCAGGCTTATAACGGGTGGCAGGGCAGCGGTAATTACTGGTATTATATTGTGAATGGTGTGCGGGCTGTGGGCTGGCTTTCCATTACGCCGGAGGAATGGTATTTCCTCGATAACAGCGGCCTTATGTGTGCGGGCTGGTTTAATGACGGCGGGAACATGTATCTGCTGAATCCGAACCACGACGGTACCTATGGTAAGATGCTGACCGGCTATCAGGTCTATAATGGATTCCTGTATTATTTTAATCAGACCCATGACGGAACCTATGGAGCCATGTATAAGAACCGCTATACACCGGATGGACGCTGGGCGGACGGAGCCGGCATTGTCCGCTGACGCAGGACTTCCGGCCGGAAAAGTCTGACTGGAACAGAACGACAGAAGAAGATGATAACACCCCGGAAACTCAGAATGTGAATGAGTCTCCGGGGTGTTTTAAACAATTTATTTGCCGTACTTCTCCTCGCAGTAGAGACAGCGGTAGGTTTCCGTCTTCTCGTCGGACAGATAGAAGATATCCGGCAGCTCCTGCTCGATGGAAGTGATACAGCGGGGATTCTTGCAGTGGATCACATTGGTGATCTTCTTAGGCAGGCTCAGCCGCTTTTTCTCAACGATCTTATCGTCCCGGATCACGTTAACCGTGATGTTGTGGTCGATGTAGCCCAGGATATCCAGATTCAGGTTGTCCATGGGGCCTTCAATCTTAATGATATCCTTGCGGCCCATCTTATTGCTGCGGGCGTTCTTGATAATGGCCACCTGGCATTCAAGCTGATCCAGACCCAGATGGTAGTAGATCTCAAGGCTTTTGCCGGCCTGGATATGGTCCAGAACGATGCCTTCATTTAATCCGCTGATATTCAGCATGGCTTTTCCACCTCCAGTAAAGTCATAATCAGTGCCATCCGCACATACACTCCGTATTGGACCTGTTTAAAGTAGGCGGCCCGGGGATCCTTATCCACTTCCACGGAGATCTCGTTGACGCGGGGCAGGGGATGAAGAACGAACATGTCCTTTTTGGCCAGTTTCATCTTAGTCCGGTCAAGAATGTAGGAATCCTTCAGACGAATGTAATCCTCTTCGTTAAAGAAACGTTCTCTCTGCACCCGGGTCATATAGAGGATGTCCAGTTCCGGCATGGCCTCGTCCAGGTTCCAGACTTCTTTGTATTCAATTCCGTTGGCGTCCAGAACATCTTTCCGGATATAGCCGGGAACGCGGAGCTCCGGCGGGGAGATCAGGATGAATTTAATGCCGGGGTAGCGGACGAGGGCGTTGATCAGGGAATGGACGGTACGGCCGAACTTTAAGTCGCCGCAGAGACCTACCGTCATATGATCCAGCCGTCCTTTCAGGGAGCGGATGGTCATCAGGTCAGTAAGCGTCTGGGTCGGGTGCTGGTGGCCGCCGTCTCCGGCGTTGATGACCGGGATCGAAGAGTTATTGGCCGCGACCAGCGGCGCGCCCTCTTTGGGATGGCGTATGGCGCAGATGTCGGCGTAGCAGGAGATGATGCGGATCGTATCCGCCACGCTCTCGCCTTTCGCCGCGGAGCTTGAATCGGCAGAAGAAAAGCCAAGGACACTTCCGCCCAGGGATAACATGGCGGATTCAAAACTCAGGCGAGTTCTTGTGCTTGGCTCATAAAATAATGTGGCTATTTTTTTGCCCTCACAGACGTGAGCGTATTTGGGAAGATTGTGCTCGATATCGACGGCAAGATCGAGCAGCCGGTCGATCTCCTCGACGGAGAAATCCAGCGGGTTAAGAAGGTGTCTCATACGTCTCTCCTTTGGCTCAAATATAATTACCGCTCCTTATTATAGCGGATTTCCCGACAGATTTCCACACCTTTTTTAGAAAAGATAAGAGAAAAAACAGTGTTTAAGGAAATCGTAATAAACATTAAGAATATAATTATAGGAAAAAGGCGGCAAGCAATGTAAACTGTTATATTAGAATACTATCGGGCTCGGAGGCGTATTTTGATCGACAGAAAGCACCCTATCATTCAGGTGAAGAATCTATATAAGATATATCGTGTCGGCGAAACCAGGGTTCATGCCCTGGACGGCGTGGATTTCACGATATATAAGGGGGAGTTCTGCGCTATCGTCGGTCCTTCCGGATCCGGCAAGTCGACGCTTCTTAATATGCTGGCCGGTCTCGAGAAACCCACGAAGGGGCAGATCGTCATCGATAACATTCATATTGAGAATATGACGGAGAATCAACTGGTGGAATTCAGGCGGAAGCGGGTCGGATTTATTTTCCAGTCCTATAATCTTCTCCAGACGATGAACGCTGTGGAGAACGTGGCGCTGCCGCTTTCCTTCCGGGGCGTACCGAAGAAGAAGCGGAACGAGATCGCGGCCAGGTATCTGAAGATGGTGGGACTGGAGAAGCAGATGAAGCATATGGCTAATGCCATGTCCGGCGGCCAGCAGCAGCGCGTAGGCATCGCCAGGGCGCTGGCTGTGAATCCGAAGATCATTTTCGCGGACGAGCCTACCGGGAACCTGGATTCCAAAACGACACTGGAGATCCTGAGGCTGATGCGGCGGATCGTGCAGGAGCAGAACCAGACGCTGGTGATGGTCACCCATGACAATAATCTGGCGTCCTACGCGGACAGGCAGTTCCATATCGTAGATGGAAAGATCGTAAGGATCGTGGAGAAGAAGGAAGCAGACGAAGAGAATGCGGCGCCCGGAGACGGGGCGGATGAGCCGGCGGTCGGCGGAACATTGGATCTGGCGGCGGATATAGACGAGGAGAATCTGAAAGCGGAGGGAGTAAAGGAATGAAAGCGGTATGGAGGAAGATCTGGATTCTGGGAGCGGCGTTGCTGATACTTGGGATGACGCCGGCAGCGGCGATGGCGGATATGGCCGATGTGTCTGGCAATTACTATGTTGAGCAGAGCTCCATTTCACGGGGAAAGATCGGCAGAAGTATGAATGTCACTTTTTCTGTGGAGAATAAGACGAATCAGGACTGGAAGGATGTCAAGGTGGTTATCAGCAGCTATATGAGCGGCTGGTATAACGAAGAGGATTATATATTCCCGTTCGAAAAGGCGACAGAGAAAGTTCTGGGAGCAGGAATTTCCGTGGGCAGCAGAAGAAGCGTATCCATGCCTGTCCGGGTCCGGGCCGACCTGAAGGAGGGTTATTACGGCCTGTCGATCGAGATATGGGTCAAACAGGGGGATGACAACGATTTTCATCAGATTGACAGCGGTGAGAATGTCAATATCTATGTCACTGCTCCGACGGCGAATGACACAGAGGATACGGAGGACGTCAACAAGCAGATCTCGTTTACGCTGGGCGAAGGGCAGTCGACGCCTTACGGAGTCTATCCGAACGTACTGAATTTTTCCATCAATATGCGTAATTCCGGCCTGTCGGACGCGCGGGATGTAACGGTGGAGATGGTACTGAGCGCGAAGAGTGAGGAGTTCCCGTTTGACATTAACGACGGCAGCTATGACCGGTACTTTGAGACGGTGGCGGCCGGAGAGACCGTGCAGCTTCCCTACAGCATGGCTGTGAGGGAGGATACATACAGCGGCTATTATGAGATAAAACTGAATATCTATTACCGCGAGACGGCGACCGGCGACATGAAGAAGCAGGAGGACTCTTTCTGGGTGCGGATCAAGAATAAAGAGCACGAGGAGGAGAAGGAGAATCAGAGCGCCAATGAGAACAACCGGACATACGCCAGGATCGTTGTAGACAGTTTCGAGACGGTGCCGGAGACGATCATCGCCGGGGAGCCGTTCCAGCTGATCCTGCGGATGAAGAACGCGTCCTCTGATATCGCGGCGACCAACATCCTGCTCGATCTGGAGTCGGAAGCTGCTTCGACCGGAGGCGGGGCTGTCTTTACGACGCTGTCGGGTTCGTCTTCTTACGTGATCAATTCCTTAAAGCCGGAGGAAGTCTCTGAACTGAGGCTGGATATGCAGGCGACGGCCGGAATCGATCAGAGGACCTATTATCTGAAGATAAAAGAGACGTACGACAGTCCTGAATATAAGAATGCAAAGGCCGAGACCAGCATTAACATCCCTGTCCGTCAGGTGGCGCGTCTGAATACCGGCACCATCGAGGTGATGCCGTCCGACATCACCGTGGGCGCGGAGAGCAACATCATGTTCCCCATCAACAATACCGGCAAGGTCCTTCTGTATAATGTCACGGTGGCTTTCGAGGCGGATTCCATCGTGCCGACTGACACTTATGTGGGCAACATAAAGCCCGGTGAAACAGGCAATGTGGACGTGATGCTGGCGGGCGCCGCGGCCACCGCGGACGACGGAAAAGTAAAGATTATTATTACCTACGAAGATGAGAATGGCGAAGTGCAGAAGCCGGTGGAGAAGGAACTGACGCTGATGGTCACAGAGCCTTTCGAGGAGAATTATGAGGATGTGTTCGCGGGGCAGGATTTTGATATGCCTCAGGAGGAGCCTTCTTTTGTGCAGCAGTATTTAAAGTATCTGATCGCCGCGGCGGCAGTCGTGGCCGTGATACTCGTTGTGAGCCTTGTGGTTATAAGGCGGAAACGGAAGACGAAGAAGGAGCTTGAGGAATTAGAGGGATCGGACGATGAGATTTCTTGATCTGCTCAGTATGAGCATAAGCAATCTGAAGCGCAGGAAGATGCGGACATTCCTGACGGTGCTGGGTGTCATCATCGGTACGGCTTCGGTAGTCATCATGGTATCCCTGGGGATTGGGCTTAACGACCTGATGATGGAGCAGTACTCTTCTTATGGGGATATGACGATGATTACGGTCTATACCAACGGTTACTACGGAGGCGGTCAGGATGTGGACGAGAGCAAGTTCCTGACGGATGATACGATGAAGCAAATGGCCGCCATAGATCATGTGACCGGCGTGTCGCCGATGCTGCGGGCCGATGTGGTCATGAAGCAGGGAGCTTATTACTGCAGTTCGAGCATTACCGGCGTGTCCAGGGAGTATCTGGAGAAGATTCCCCTGGGACAGGGGGAGCTTGCGGCGGCGGATGACGACGAGCTCAAATTCTATTACGGCAATAAGGTGATCGTGAGGTTCAGCAATGAGAAGACCGGCGCCGGTTACTATGATAATGAAGAACTGCCGCCGGTGGATTTCATGGGTAAGCCCATGTTCGTCATCTTCGATACGAACGCTTACTGGCAGACCCGGTGGAACAGTGCGGACACGACAGTCAAGCCGCCGAAGAAATACATGATCAAGACCGGCGGAATGGTTGAGGGCGAGTTTACCGATTACAACAACTATTCCTATGGCATTTACTGCGACGTGGAACTTCTTAAGCAGCAGCTGAAGATGATCTTCAAGAAGAAGCCGATCCCGCGGCAGCCTACCAACAGCAAAGGAAAGCCGTATTCCTATTTTGTCTACGACCAGATCATGGTTTTCGTGGACGATATGGAAAATGTCACCACGGTGCAGCAGCAGCTTTCAGATATGGGCTATCAGACCAACAGCCAGATGGAGTGGATCGAGCAGGCCCAGCAGACCTACGGCATGGTGCAGCTGGTTCTCGGCGGCATCGGAGCGATCAGCCTGTTTGTGGCGGCCATCGGCATCGCCAATACGATGATGATGTCCATCTATGAGAGGACCAAGGAGATCGGCGTCATCAAGGTGCTGGGCTGTGATATGCGCAACATCCGCAATATGTTCCTTCTGGAGTCAGGCTTTATCGGTTTCATGGGCGGAGTAGTGGGATTAGGCATCAGCTATGGCGTTGGCTACGCGATGAACCATTTCCTGTCGCTGGGGCAGATGATGATGGGCGTAGCCGGGGATATCTCCCGGATCCCGTTCTGGCTTGCAGGCGGCGCCATCATCTTCGCGATCCTGGTAGGCATGCTCGCCGGGTTCTTCCCGTCCCTGCGCGCCATGCACCTAAGTCCATTAGCGGCGATCAGGAATGAGTAGAACGAAACAGTTCAGACGGCGTGAAAGCGGGTGAGGAAACATGCTTTAAGCTTGCTTATAAGCATGTTTCCTCACCCGCTTTCGCATCGGATGGACATCCGATGCTTCTTGTGTGGCCGAAGGCCACGCAAGAAGAGAGCCGTCTGAGCGTACCTCCCGCGACTGTTATGCAATATGAAATGCAACACGAAAAAGAAAAAGTCCCGAAAATTCGGGACCTTTTATCTGCAGAAGATGGGAGTCGAACCCACAAGGTATTGCTACCACACGGACCTGAACCGTGCGCGTCTGCCAATTCCGCCACTTCTGCAAGAACAATACGGATTATAACCCACTTTTACGCGCCTGTCAACACTTTTTTCAAAAAAATATTGCTCAGAAAAGATGCCCGCGAAAAAGCCCGCCAGCGGATTGACGATCGTGCCGGCAGGCCCTCCGACCGCGGAAGAAACACAATGGGATTGAAGAACACATTTTTGTCCGCTATGTTTACAGCATCCGCCGGGCCGGTTGTGCAGGCGGTTTATTTCACCCGCGCCTTCTCCATCGCCATCTCGATGGCGCCCAGCACTGCCTGGGAAGTGTACCGGGTTTCCATGGAGTAGGAAAGATCCTCAAGGGACTGGCTGCTTAGGATCTGTTCCGCCAGATCGTTCATGACCGGCTGCATCAGCGGGTACATGGTGGTGACGGACTCATCCAGGGAGACGAAGGAGATGGAATTGATCCGCTGCGCGTCTACGGCCACTTCTACATTCACATTCTGACTGCCCACGGTCAGAGACGCCGTATAGACGCCGGGAACAAATGTGGCTGAGGGAGAGGAGACCGCCGTCTCGTGTTTTGGCCGGAACATGATCATAAGCAGAGTGACGAACAGTATGGCAAACCCGATAAAGATAGCGGTGTAGATGATCTCCTTCATTTTCAGTACGACGATTTTGGTTTTGGAGCTCATGGCAGACCTCCGGGGAAATGGATTTGCTACAGTGTATTACATTTCCGCGGAAAATATGCCGCGCGGTGAAAGCATGAAAAAGGAATGGCGGCGCGGCGGCATCTGATGTATAATATAAGAAATCCTGTCTGCGGCGCGGCCGCGGCAGACGAAAATCAGGGAGGATCTATGTCACTTCAGTTCATTATCGGCAGTTCCGGTTCCGGCAAGACGCACCGGCTTTATCAGGATCTGATCGAGAGATCCGTGCGGGAACCACAGTCTTCTTTTATTGCCATTGTGCCGGAACAGTTCACGATGCAGACCCAGAAGCAGATCGTGACCATGCATCCGGACCATGGGACCATGAACATCGATATCGTCAGCTTCAACCGGCTGGCGTACCGTGTATTTGAGGAGCTGGCGGTGGAACATCCGGCAGTGCTGGACGACATGGGCAAATCCATGGTGCTTCGGAAGGTGGCGGCGGAACAGAAGAAGAATCTGCAGCTTTATGGCGGCCACCTGAACCAGACCGGTTTCATCAATCAACTGAAATCCATGCTGTCGGAATTATACCAGTACGGGATCCGGCCGGAGGTTCTGGATGAGGTGGCGGATCAGGCGGAGAGCGCGCTTCTTAAGGCGAAATGCGGGGATCTGGCGGTGATGTTTCGGGCTTTTCAGAAGGAGATCGACCGCCGGTTCATCACGGCGGAGGAGATCCTGGACGTACTCTGCCGGGTGCTTCCGGAGTCGGAACTGATCAGACGCAGCGTGATCACGCTGGACGGCTACACAGGTTTTACGCCGGTGCAGTATCGGCTTCTTGAACTGATGATGATCCACGCGCGGCAGGTGATCGTGACGGTAGGCATGGATCCGGCGGCAGGCCCGTATCAGCGGGGGAGATACCAGAATCTGTTCTATATGGGAAAGGAAATGATCGCAAAGCTTACGGAGCTGGCGGCCGGGCATGGGGTGGAACGAGACGAGGATGTGCTGTTGGGAGCCGGCTGCGGAAAAGCTCATTCGGAAACGAGCGGGGAGACTTTGTACAGATTCCGGCGCAGCCCATCCATCGCGTATATCGAGAAGCACCTCTACCGCTACGATGGTTCGGCGGACTGGGAGCCGCGGGAGGTGGAGGTCTGGCAGGCGTCGGGACCTTCGGACGAGGCTGCGGCCGTGGCGTCGCGGATCTGCGAACTGGTGCGTCAGGAAAGCGTTCGCTACCGGGAGATCGCGGTGATCACCGGGGATCTGGCCGGGTACCGGCACGAGATCGTCAGCCGGTTCCAGGCAGAGGGGATTCCATTTTTCATGGATAATAAGAAGAGTATTCTTGAAAATGCCATGGTGGAATTTATCCGCGCCGGACTGGAGGCGGTGCGGCGGGATTTTGATTATGAAAGCGTGTTCCGGTATCTGAAGACCGGCCTGGCGGCGGAGATGCCGAAAGGGCGGTGCGGACGGGAAGAGCGGAACGAAGCGGCGGAACCGATGACAAGGGAGGAGCGGAACGAAGCGGCGGAGCCGGTGACAAGGGAACAGCGGGACAAAGCGGAGGAACCGGAGACGAGGGAAGAGCGGAACGAAGCGGCGGAGCCGGTGACAAGGGAACAGCGGAACAAAGCGGCGGAACCGGAGACCTGGGAACAGCAGGACGGACAGGAGGAACTGGACCGTCTGGAGAATTACTGCGTGGCGCTGGGAATCCGCGGCTTTAAGCGGTGGAGCGAGACCTGGGAGTATACGTACCGGGGAGCGAAAAACCTGAATCTGGACCAGCTGAACGCATTCCGGCAGGAGATCCTGAAGCCGATGACGGCGCTCAGGGAAGCCATGCGGCGGGAAGACCGGACGGTGCGGACCATGAATGAGGCGGTAACGGCATGGCTTGAGGAGTGCCGTGTGGAAGAGAAGCTCAACCGTTACCGGGAGGATTTTGAGAAGAACGGAGAGTTCGCGCTGGCGAAGGAGTATGAGCAGATCTACGGGAGAGTGACGGAACTTTTCGACAGGCTGACGGGGCTTCTGGGCGATGAGAAGCTGAGTCTTAAGGAATATATGGAAATCCTAGACGCCGGATTTGCGGAGATCCGGGTGGGCGTGATCCCGGCCACGGTGGACCGGGTAACGGTCGGTGATATCACGAGGACCAGGCTGGATCAGATCCGGGTCCTGTTCTTCGTTGGCGTCAATGAGGGCGTGGTTCCGTCCAGAAAGGATGCGCAGAGTCTCCTTACAGATATGGACCGGGAGGTGTTTAAGCGGTTCCGTGTCCAGTTGGCGCCTACGTCGAAGGAGGACAGTTTTACCCAGAGGTATTATCTGTATCTTCTGCTGACGAAGCCGTCGGAAAGGCTGGTTCTGTCTTATTCGCTTCTGGACGCGGCGGGAAAGAGCCGCAGGCCGTCCGGGCTGATCGGGGAGCTTTGCCGGATGTTTCCGCGGCTTGCCGTGCGGGAGACGCAGGGGCATTTGGGAGAGATCGTGTCGAAGACGGCAGGGAAGGAGTTTCTGGTCCGCGGTCTGCGGGAGTACGCGGCCGGTTCCGGAAGTGACCCGGATCTGAAGGATGGAAGGCGTTTCCTCGCGCTGTACCGCTGGTTTGCTGCGAATCCGGAATACTCCGGGCTCGTGAAGAAGCTGACGGACGCGGCGTTTTATTCCTATGATAAGAGAGGCGTCAGCAGGGCCGCGGCCCGGGCGCTGTACGGACAGGTGATGCAGGGCAGCGTTACGAGGCTGGAACAGTACGCGGCCTGCGCTTACGCTCATTTCCTGAATTACGGACTGGAGCTTATGGAGAGGCAGGAGTACCGGATCGCCGCGGTGGATATGGGCAATCTGTTCCACAGTTCCATCGATCTCTGCTTTAAGGAAATGGATGCGCGGGGGCTTAAGGCCGTCCGGATGGATGAGGAGCAGAGAAAGGCCCTGGTGCGGGAGTGCGTCGCGAAGGTGACGTCGGAATACGGAAGTTCGATCCTGATGGATTCAGCCCGTAACCGTTACCTGGCGGACCGGATCGAGCGGATGACGGAACGGACGATCTGGGCGCTTACGGAGCAGCTTCGGAAGGGGGATTTCGAACCGGCGGGGTATGAGGTGTCATTTTCTGCCATCGACAATCTGAAGGCCATGAAGATACGCCTTTCGGATGAAGAGGCGCTGCATCTTCGGGGGCGTATCGACCGGCTGGACCTGTGCGAGGACGGGCAGCAGGTATATGTGAAGATCATTGACTACAAATCAGGCGGGACCCAGTTTGATCTGGCGGCGGTCTATTACGGCCTGCAGCTGCAGCTGGTGGTCTATATGGACGCCGTGATGGAACTGACGGAGCGCAGCCATCCGGGGAAAAATGTAATGCCCGCGGGTATTTTCTATTACAATATCAAGGATCCGCTGATCGACAGGGAGGCGGGGCAGACGCCGGAGGATGTGGACAGCGAGATCTTAAAGCAGCTGCGGATGAACGGGCTGGTCAACAGCGATCTGGATTCCATCCGGCATCTGGACAGTCAGATCCGGGAGAAATCCGATGTGATCCCGGTGGCGATGAAGGACGGGCTGATCCAGGAGAGCCAGTCGTCGGTGGCAAGCGGCAGGCGGTTTGAGGTGCTTCGGCGTTACGTGCGCGGACAGCTAAAGAAAGACGGACGGGAGATCTTAAGCGGACAGATCGGGGCGGAGCCGCAGAAAAGCGGCGGGCATACGGCCTGTGATTACTGCCCGTATCATGGAGTCTGCGGTTTTGACACCAGGATCGCTGGTTACCGGTACCGGAGATTCGCGCCGGTGGACGCGGAGCAGGTGTGGGAGAAAATGGAGGAGACCTGCGGCGGAAACGTTCCGTCGGACGGCGGGACGGCGCCGGATACGCGCGGAAATGCTCAGTCGGACGGCGGCACGGCACCGGATACGCGCGGAAATGCTCAGTCGGACGGCGGGACGGCGCGGGATATGCGCGGAAATGCTCCGGCAGAGGGCGAAGCAGCGGAAAACGCGCGGGAAGGAGGCAGGGCGGATGCAGTGGACTGAGAAACAAAAGCAGGTCATCGAGACCAGAGGCTGCAATCTGCTGGTTTCCGCAGCGGCCGGAAGCGGCAAGACGGCGGTTCTGGTGGAGAGGATCATCCGCCTGATCAGCGAGGGCCCAAGACCTCTGGATATCGACCAGCTGCTGGTGATGACATTTACTAATGCGGCCGCGGCGGAGATGCGGGAGCGGATCGCGCAGGCGGTCGAGCGGAAACTTACAGAGCAGCCGGACAATGAGCATCTGCAGGCCCAGGCGGCTCTGGTTCCCTACGCCCAGATCATGACTATCGACAGCTTCTGCCTGAGCCTGATCCGGGATCATTTTAATCTGCTGGACATTGACCCGGCGTTTCGGATCGGCGACGAGGGCGAGCTTAAGCTCCTGCGCGCCGATGTGATGCAGAATATGCTGGAGGAGTATTATTCCGCGGGAGATCCGGTATTTGAACGGTTTGTCGATACCTATGCGTCCGGCAAATCGGACAGCGGCATCGAAGACTATATCATGCAGGTCTACACCTTCGCCCAGAGCAATCCGTTTCCGGAGCAGTGGATCGGCCGGTGCCGGGCAGAAATGGAGCAGACCGGGACCGGAAGTCTGGAAGGTGCGGCATGGATGCGTTTCCTGATGGAAGATGTCAGGCGGCAGCTTGGCGAGATGGCGGAACAGTATGAGGTGGCCATGGAGCTGTGCCGGGAGCCGGACGGTCCGGAGGCATATCTGCCGACGCTTACGGAGGAACTTCGAATGCTTCGAGGTCTGTCGGAGACAGAAACCTATGATATTCTCCGCGAAAGACTTCGGGGCGCGGAGTTTGGCAGACTTAAGGCGATCCGCAGCGGGGATATCGATCCGGTGAAAAAGGAACTGGTCAGCGAGTGCCGGAACCGGATCAAAAAGGCGGTGAACGGTCTGAAAGCGTCCTGCGGGGCGCAGACGGAGGCGGAAGCCGCGGCGGATCTTCTGGCGACGAAGGACGTGGTTTTAAAGCTTTTGGAGCTGGCGGAGGAATTTGCGAGGCGGTACCAGGAAGCGAAGAAGGATAAGAATCTGGTCGATTTCAATGATCTGGAACATTACGCGCTGGAGATCCTGGTGGAGAGGCCGGGAGAGCTTGGGAGCGGCGCGGCGGAGACGGCGGCCGGGGCAGCAGACTGCATATCGGCAGCGCAGAGAAGCGAAGAGAGCACCCAGGAAAGGAACAGCAGCCAAGCGGAGGCTGAAACGGCAGACAGCGCGGCAGAAGAGGCAGCCGACAGAGCAGGTACGACCGGCGATGTGGTATTTACGCTGCATTATACGGAAACCGCCGACCGGCTGAGCCGCCAGTACGAGGAGATATTGGTGGACGAATATCAGGACAGCAATTATGTGCAGGAGGCGCTGATCCAGGCGCTGTCCGGCGGGCGGTTCGGACGCCCGAACGTGTTCATGGTAGGCGACGTCAAGCAGAGTATTTACAAATTCCGCCTGGCCCGGCCGGAACTGTTTATGGAAAAATATGAAACCTACTCGGAGGAAAAGGGTCCTGACCGCAAGATCGAACTTCATCAGAATTTCCGCAGCAGGGAGTCAGTGCTGGACAGCGTCAACCGGATTTTCTATCAGATCATGACGAAGAATCTGGGCAATGTGGATTACACCGAGGAGGCGGCTCTTCATCCGGGAGCCGTGTTCGCCGAGGGCGAGCGCTGCGGAACGCCGACGGAACTGCTCCTTCTGGATACCGGGAAGGAGTCCATGGGCGCTCTGGAAGATGCCGTTATACAGGGAGAAGGGGCGGTGTCGCGTCTGTCGCAGGAGGAAGCGGCGGATTATACTGCCCGTGAACTGGAAACGAAAATGATCGCGCGCCGGATGCGGGAGCTTACGGATCCGCAGACCGGCCTCCAGGTCTGGGATAAGGAAAAAGGGTTCTACCGGCCCGCTGGATACGGCGATATGGTGATCCTTCTGCGCAGCATGGCCGGATGGAGCGAGACCATTTTGCAGGTGCTGACCAGGGAAGGGATCCCCGCCTATGCGGAGACGGGAACCGGATATTTTGATACGATCGAGGTGGAAACCGTGCTGGCGATGCTGGCCGTGATCGATAATCCGATCCAGGATATCCCTCTGGCGGCGGCACTGCGTTCGCCGATGGCGGGCTTAAGCGATGAGGAAATGGCCTGGATGATGGCTGCGTATAAGAAAGTAGCGGAACACAGGCAGGACCGGGGCATTTACGGGGCGTTCCGTTATCTGACTGAGGCGGCTGAAAGCCGGGGCCGAGAGGATGAGCCGGAGAGTGGTGTGGCCGCGAAGCTGCCGGGAGAATTTGCAGGACATTTGGGTACTGTGGTTTCCAAATTAAGCGTATTTGCCGGCCTGCTTGACAGGCTGCGCCTGCAGGCAACCTATCTGCCGATCCATGAGTTAGTTTGTCAGGTGTACGAGCAGACTGGATATTACGATTATGTCTCCGCGATGCCGGCGGGCCAGACCCGCCGGGCCAACCTGGATATGCTGGTCGAGAAGGCCTCGGCGTTCGAGAAGACCAGCTATAAAGGCCTGTTCCAGTTCATCCGCTACATCACGCAGCTTAAGAAATACGAGACAGACTTCGGAGAGGCGTCCGCCGGGCAGTACGAGAACATGGTGCGTGTGATGAGCATCCACAAGAGCAAGGGGCTTGAATTTCCTATCGTATTTCTGGCAGGCACCGGAAAACAGTTCAATAAGCAGGACGTGCGCGGAAGACTGATCATTGACTCTGATCTTGGTATCGCCACGGATTATCTGGATCTTGAACTGCGGGTCAAAGGACCGACGCTCAAAAAGAATGTTCTGAAACGGAAAATGGATCTGGACAATCTGGGAGAGGAACTGCGCGTCCTTTATGTGGCCATGACCAGGGCGAAGGAGAAGCTGATCCTGACCGGTGCGGACCGGTCGCTGGCGAAGAAGCTGGAGAAATGGGAGAATATGGAATGGGGGAAAGAGAGTCGGCGGCACGTTCCCGCTGTTCCTTACACCGTTTTGTCTGCAGCCGGTTCCTATCTGGACTGGATATTAATGACCCATCCTGCGCGGAGCGGATGTATGGATGTCAGGCAGATCCCGGTGAAAATGCTGGTTGGCGAAGAGATAACGCGCCAGATCGAAAAAAGGGCAGGAAAAGAGGAACTGCTTCGGCTGGCGGAAGAGGCGGATGAGTGGGAGCGGACGTCGGAAGAGGCGGAGTCAGATAAGCGGGTGCAGCCGGCTGGAGAGGCGGGTGCGGATAAGCGCATGCGGCCGGCTGGAGAGACAGACACGCGGAAGGAGCCATCGCAGAGGACAGAAGGAGCGGACGCAGAACTGGCGGAAGCAGACGACTCCGAGGAGAAAGCATATACAGACGCTTCTGTATATGCCCAACTGGCTCAGTGCTTTGGTTACAGGTATCCTTATGAGGCGGATACAAACCTTCATACAAAGATGACCGTTTCCGAACTCAAGAAGCCGGGACAGGACATCGATGATTTCGACGGACTTATGCAGGCGGCGCAGGCGGATTATCTTAGTGATCCTGATATGCGGGAAAGCGTACGGATGGAAGATAATCTGCGGCATGGCAGTGTGGAGGAAGAAGCCTCCGGATCATTCATTCAGAAGAGAAATGCGCATCTGGCCGCGGATGACGCCGGAAAACAGCGGAAAGAAGAGATAGATACGCCTTCAGGCCCGGGGGCGAGCATCCGCACCGCCATGGAACAAGCAGCCCGCCGGGGGACGGCCTATCACCGAGTGCTGGAACTGTTGGATTTCAGCAGGACGGAGACATGTACGGATGTGGAGAACCAGATCAAAGAAATGGCGGAGCTGCACCGCATCGGAAAGGAAGCCGCCGGTCTGATACGTCCCTATCCGATATGGAGGTTTGCGTCGTCGCCGATCGGAGAGCGCATGCGTCGGGCACAGGAGACGGAACGTCTTCATCGCGAGCAGCAGTTTATCCTGGGAATCCCTGCCAGGGAAATGGGACTGGCCGGTTCGGACGAGCTGGTGCTTATTCAGGGTATCATCGACGCATATATGGAGGAAGACGACGGTCTGGTACTTCTGGATTACAAGACAGACCGGATTGCCGAAGGACAGAAAGAGATCCTGGCAAAACGCTATAAAGTCCAATTGGACTACTATCAGCGGGCGCTTGAGCAGATGACGAAGAAAAATGTGAAGGAAAGATATATCTATTCCTTGCGGCTTATGAAGGTTATACCGGTATAGATCCGGCATAGAAAGGCGGTTGATCGATATGTTTTTCATTATGGGAATCAATCAGGGCATGAAGGAACTGGCCTATAACGCGTCGCTCTTTATCTGTGACCGGTGCGGCCGCTATGGCCGTTATCAGGTCTGCATGACATACACATACCTGTCGCTGTTTTTTATCCCCGTATTCAAGTGGGGAAAGCGCTACTACGCCAAGACCAGCTGCTGCGGCACAGTCTATGAACTGCCGCAGGAGGCTGGCCGCCGCCTTGCCCGCGGCGAGGATCTGACGCTTACGCCGGATATGCTGACAATGGTATCGCCCGGCAACGCAGCTGCCGCCTGGCATCCGGCGAAACGCTGCGCAAACTGCGGCTACGAGACGACAGAGGATTTTGAATACTGCCCGAAATGCGGAAGAAGATTCTGATGGATATGAAATACAAGCAAGGCGTCACTGGCGCCCGCCCGCATGGAAACAAAAACGGAGAGAGCATATGGCTGTGATATGCCCTCTCCGTTTTTGAAAAATCATATTCGAAATCTGAAAATGTTACACATTGAACCGGAATAGGATCACATCCCCGTCCTGCACCACATAGTCCTTGCCTTCCAGCCGCACCAGCCCCTTATCCCGGGCGGCGGCGTAGGCTCCGCAGTCCAGCAGATCTTTATAATTGACGACTTCAGCCCGTATGAAGCCCCGCTCGAAATCAGAGTGGATCTTACCAGCGGCCTGAGGAGCCTTCGTCCCTTTCTTAATGGTCCAGGCGCGGGTCTCATCCTCGCCGGAGGTCAAAAAGCTCAGAAGTCCCAGCAGATCATAACTTGCGGCGATCAGCTTCTCAAGCCCGGATTCCTTAAGCCCCAGATCCTCCAGGAACATGGCCTTCTCATCGTCGTCCAACTCCGCAATCTCTTCCTCAATCTGCGCGCAGATCACGAACACCTGTGACCCGGTTTCGGCAGCAAACTCGCGAACCTTCTGAACATGGGGATTCGAAGCGCCGTCGTCAGCCAGATCGTCCTCCCCCACATTGGCGGCAAAGATCACCGGCTTATAGGTAAGAAGGTTAAGGCTGCCAAGGATCGCCAGCTGATCCTCATCCTCGCAGACGTAAGTACGCGCCGCCTTCCCATCCTCCAGATGCGCCTTCAGCGCTTTCAGAAGCTCCACTTCCTTCACCAGCGACTTGTCGTTAAATGCGCTCTTGGCCGTCTTGGAAAGCCGCCGCTCCAGAACCTCCAGATCGGCAAAGATCAATTCCAGATCGATGGTCTCGATATCCCTCATGGGATCGACGTTGCCGTCCACATGGATCACATTGCTGTCCTCAAAACACCGTACTACATGAACAATCGCGTCCACCTCGCGGATATGTGAAAGGAACTGATTCCCCAGCCCCTCGCCCTTCGACGCGCCTTTCACCAGCCCCGCGATATCGACAAACTCGATAACCGCCGGCGTCACCTTCCTAGAATGGTACAGATCGCCCAGCAGCTTCAGCCTTTCATCCGGAACCGCCACCACGCCCACATTGGGATCGATGGTACAGAACGGATAATTCGCCGATTCCGCCCCCGCTTTCGTCAGAGAATTAAAAAGCGTGCTTTTGCCCACATTCGGCAGTCCCACAATACCTAATTTCATATATGATAACCTCTTTCTATTAAATGATTGTTTTATACTTTTTCATTATCTATGTGGAGTATATCACACCCTCAACTGAAAAGAAAGTCTTATTTCTCCAGAAAATCCCGTCTGAAACTCAGAAAAGTGAATTTGATTATTAGTTTTTGCAATCGTAGTCATCCCCATTCCGAAGGCCAGTGAACAACAGCTGACGATTCTTTATTTTCACTTCTGCGAAAACCAGCGCAGAGGTTTCCGGTCACTGCAGGTGAATTTTGCGAGCGGCTGAAAATCCTCAGTGAGCAGTGATTTGCGGTGCTGTGCGCCAGTGGCGCACGTTTAGCACCGACCGGAGCGAAGCGGAGACATCACGAAAAGTGGACTTGTTTGAGCGAAGCGAGTTGTCCATTTTTCGTGATGCTTTTAGCAAATTGCTGCGAACATAGGATTTTCCCGCGAGCAAACCTGAACCTGCAGTGACCGGAGACCTCTGCGCGTATCTCTCGCGAATAAACCTGCAGTGACCGGAGACCTCTGCGCGTACCCCTCCCGCGTCAGATCCCCCCTGTCGAAGCCTGCCGCAAACTGTCGGTCGAATAAGATTGCTTTTTTGGATATTTGGCGGTAAAATGAAGAAAATCCTATGAGAAGGGAGCAGATACATATATGACTGCGCCTGCAGATATCCTTTTCCCGCATCTCGGCATCGCCATCGACCACTTAAGAAACAGCATAACGGTATTCGGTTTCCGGATCGCCTTCTACGGCATCATCATCGGAATCGGCATGATCGCCGGCATTCTGATCGCCCAGTCCGACGCGAAGCGGAGAGGGCAGGATCCGGAGATCTATCTGGACTTTGCCATTTACGCGATTATTTTCGCCATCATCGGCGCCAGAGCCTACTACGTGATCTTCGACTGGGACAATTATAAAGACAATCTGATCCAGATCTTCAATATCCGCGCCGGCGGCCTGGCGATCTACGGCGGCGTCATCGGCGGCGTCCTGACACTTGTCTGGTTCGTGAAGACCAGAAAGCTTTCCTTTCTTTCCATGGCCGACACGGCCTGCCTCGGCCTGATCACGGGCCAGATCATCGGAAGATGGGGGAATTTCTTCAACTGTGAAGCGTTCGGCGGCTATACAGACGGCTTTCTCGCCATGCGGATCCGCCGCGCGCTGGTCAATGAGAGTATGATCTCTCAGGAACTTTTAGACCACCTGATCGTGGAAGGCGGGGCAGAGTACATTCAGGTTCATCCCACGTTCTTCTATGAGTCCATGTGGAATCTGGGAGTTCTGCTGTTTATGCTCTGGTATCGGAAAAGAAAGAGATTCGACGGCCAGATGCTGTGTATTTATCTGTTGGGTTATGGTCTGGGAAGGACGTGGATCGAAGGACTGCGTACGGACCAGTTAAAATTCTTTGCGACAGGCGTCCCGGTGTCGCAGGTATTATCCATGGTACTGGTACTTGTCGCGGCTGTTGGTCTGGTGGTAGGTAACAGGAAAAAAGGCATGCAGAAGGAGGATGACAATGGAGAAACTTACCAGGGATGAGCTGATCGTGCAAATCGAGTCAGCCCGAAAAAAACTGAATCAAAGCATCGATGAGAAACGACGGTACGAGGAGATCTATCAGGATAGTGTACGTTTGGATGAGCTGATCGAACAATATATTGTGGCTGAATTTTAGAGTTAATCAACATTTTGAGGCAATTGCGGAAAACCACGCAATTGCTTCATTTTTTTTGATTTTTTTTAAAAAATTCCTTGCGTTTTTCTGAATCTTGTACTAGAATAATTAATACCAGGTGGGGAAAAGTGGTTGATTGTAGGAGATTGTGGTAGGAAGTGGTACGAATACCGCATAAGGAACGGTTAGGAGACAGGCATGGGATTCATCGGTGAGTACAACCATACGGTTGACGCAAAAGGCAGAGTCATCGTCCCATCCAAGTTCCGCGAGATATTGGGCGACGAGTTCATTGTCACGAAGGGCTTGGACCACTGCCTCTGTGCCTATGAGAATTCCGAGTGGGACAAGTTCGAGAAGAAACTGGCCGAACTTCCCACGAATAACCGCAATACCAGGCAGCTGACCCGCTTCTTCCTGTCGGGAGCTACATCCTGTGAAGTGGACAGGCAGGGAAGAATCCTTCTTCCCGCGGTCCTCCGGACATTTGCCCAGATCGAGAAGGACGCCGTGCTGGTGGGTAACGGCAACCGCGTCGAGATCTGGAGCAGAGACAGATGGGCCGAGGCGAATAATTACGATGATATTGAAGATATTGCCGAAGGTCTGGAAGGGTTCAGCATATGATGTTTGAACATAAGTCGGTCCTTCTGCATGAGACCATAGACAGCCTTCAGGTGAAACCGGACGGGATCTATGTTGACGGAACGCTGGGCGGGGGCGGCCACGCATACGAGCTGTGCGGCAGGCTGGGGCCGGCGGGAAGGCTGATCGGGATCGACCAGGATGAGGACGCCATCGCGGCCGCCACGGAGCGGCTCGCCCCGTATCAGGATCAGGTAACCGTTGTCCGAAGCAATTACGAGCAGATGGACGAGGTGCTTGACCAGCTTGGGATCGGGAAGGTCGACGGGATCTATCTGGATCTGGGAGTTTCCTCCTTCCAGTTCGACACGGCCGAGAGAGGCTTCTCCTATCGGGAGGACGCGCCGTTGGACATGAGGATGGACAGGAGACAGGAACTGACGGCGGCGGACGTGGTGGGAAGCTATGAAGAAGAGGAGCTTGTCCGGATCATCCGTGATTACGGCGAAGAGAAGTTCGCCAGGCAGATCGCCAGACAGATCGTAAGGCACCGTCAGGAAGCGCCGATCACGACCACCGGAGAGCTGGCGGAGATCATCAAGGAAGCGATCCCGCTTAAGATGCGGGCGGTGGGAGGTCATCCGGCCAGGAGAACCTTTCAGGCTCTGCGGATTGAGGTGAACCGGGAGCTGGAAGTGCTGGAGGAGTCCATTGACAGGATGATCGGTCGGCTTAAGCCAGGAGGACGGCTCTCTATCATCACCTTTCATTCCCTGGAAGACCGGATCGTGAAGACCCGTTTCCGGGAGAATGAGAATCCGTGCATCTGCCCGCCGGATTTCCCGGTGTGTATGTGCGGAAGGAAAAGCAAAGGAAAGATCATTACCCGCAGGCCGGTTGTTCCGACCGCGGAGGAGATAGAAGAAAATAAGCGATGCAGAAGCGCGAAGCTGAGAACTTTTGAAGCGTTTTAGGCAGAACGGAAAGGAGCCCGATATGGCAGCCACAAGAACATCACAGGCGAGAGCGGCACGTAGGAATGCGGTACGCCCATCGAGAGAAGAGATGTATATTCACGGCAATACCGTGAGAAAGCTGGCGCCTGTGGAGGAACCGGTCAGGAAAGTTGAACGGGAGCCGGAACGGAGAGAACGGCAGCGCGTTAATTATACCGTCAGAAGGAACCAGGAGAAAGCGCTGCAGCTGGATCTGCCTTATCTGATGATGCTGGTCATCGCTTCCTGCGTTACATTGTGCTTCTGCGTGAACTATCTGCATCTGCAGTCTCAGATGAGCGCCCGCGTGGACAACATCAAAGCCCTGGAGCAGCAGCTGGAGACATTAAAGAGCGAGAATGATGCCTTGGAGACCCGGATCAATACAAGCGTTGATCTGGACCATATCTACCGCGTGGCCACCGAGGAACTCGGCATGGTCTACGCAGGCAAAGATCAGGTGCTTCTGTATAATAGAACAGAAAGTGAGTACGTGAGGCAAAATGAAGACATCCCGCAATACTAAGGAGAACAGGGAACACCGTGCTCCAAAGAAGAAAATATTAAAACGATATATGCAGGAGAAGCTGGCAGTCACGGTCATCGTGATCATGCTGGCTTTACTTGCGCTTATCGGAGTGCTTTATCATATCATCGATGTGAACAATGAGGACTATACGAAGGTGGTTCTGACCCAGCGTTCCAACTTTGACAGCCGCACGATCCCTTACCGCAGAGGCGACATCGTGGACCGCAACGGAACCTATCTGGCCACTAGCGAGAAAGTATATAACGTGATCATCGACGCCAGCCAGATCTTCCACGATGAGAAGACGGAAGCAAACTATCTGGACACGACGGTGGACGCGCTGGTCCAGTGCTTCGGCTACGACAGGGCCGAGCTTCTGGAGACGCTTAAGAACCAGAAGACGTCTCCGTATATCCGCTATGAGCGCCGCATCTCCTATGATAAGAAGGAAGAATTCGAGAATCTCGCGGACGAGATCAATACGGCCAACGCCAAAGCGAAGAGCAAGGCGCGTGTTTACGGGGTCTGGTTCGAGGAAGAATATAAGAGGCTTTATCCGTACAACAGCCTGGCCTGCAATGTGATCGGCTTCGCCAGCAGCGACGGCACCACCGGAAGCGGCGGCATTGAGCAGTACTATAACGATATGCTTATAGGCAACAATGGCCGTGAGTACGGCTATCTGAATGACGAGTCCAACAAGGAGATCGTGATCAAGCCGGCCCAGAACGGCTACAAGGTGGTTTCAACGATCGATGCGAACGTACAGACTATGGTGGAGAACCGCATCGCCCAGTGGCAGGCGGAGACCGGAAGCGAACACATCGGAATTATTGTCATGGATCCCAATAACGGCGAGATCCTGGCCATGGCCGACGAGAAGAATTACGACCTTAACAATCCCCGCGATCTCAGCTCCCGCTATACGGAGGCACAGCTTGCGGAGATGACCGACGAGGAGAAGGTGGACGCCATGAGCCAGATGTGGCGCAACTTCTGCGTCAGCGACACCTATGAGCCGGGATCGCCGTCCAAGGTGCTGACGGTGGCTACGGCGCTGGAAGAGAACGCCATTAACCCCAACAGCTACTTCTACTGCGACGGTTATCAGCAGGTCAGCGTATTCAAGATCAAGTGTACGGCCTACAGCAAAGGCGGCCACGGGGAACTGAGCCTGACGGAGACCGTGATGCAGTCCTGCAACGACGCCATGATGCAGATTGCGGCCCTGACCGGCAAGGAGAATTTCTATAAATACCAGGCTATGTTCAACCTGGGCTCCAAGACCGGCATCGACCTTCCGGGTGAGGAATCCGCTTCTTCGCTGGTCTACCGGCTGGAGACCACGGAGCCGTCGGCGCTGGCGACCAACGCTTTCGGCCAGAACTATAACTGTACGATGGTGCAGATGGCGGCGGCAATTGCGTCCTGCATCAACGGCGGGTACTATTACGAGCCTCATGTGGTGAAGCAGATCATCAATGAGAACGGCTCCGTTGTGAAGAAAAACGACGGCGTCCTGGTGCGGGAGACTGTATCGGATTCCACGAGCCGTTTCCTGCGGAACGCTCTTTTGATGACCGTGGAGAAGGGAACCGGTTCCGCGGCGAAAGTGGAAGGCTATTCCATCGGCGGCAAGACCGGTACGGCAGAGAAGGTAGGACGTAACCATAAGGATTATGTGGTGTCGTTCTGCGGCATCGCTCCGACCGACGATCCGAAGGTTCTGGTCTATGTGGTCATCGACGAACCCCATGTGGAAGACCAGGCCCACAGTACCTTTGCCAGTAAGGTATTCTCTCAGGTAATGAGCGACATTCTTCCTTATCTGAATGTATTCCCCACCGGCGATGTGCAGGTGGTAACGCCGATCCGTCCGTCCGGCGAATATGTGACGAATCCGGATGGAACAGGCGCGGAAGGTACTTCGGAAGGGGAAGGAAACAGCGGCACACAGAACCAGGGAGAAGAAAATGAGGCGGAAGGCGCCGGAACGGGTGCGAACGGAGAAACCGGTGCGGAAGGCCAGGAAGGCGGAGAACCGTCCGGCGAAGGCGTCCATGCCGGAACCGCGGGGGGCGCGGCCGGCGGCAATATCGCGCCATTCCCCTATGAGACAGAAGAATATGTACCGCAGGATTACGGAGAGGACGGAAGCCTGCTTCCGTCGGACCTGCCTGATATGCTCCCGGCCGGCAGCGCGGCAGAATGACAGGCTGCGCATCTGTTCAGGCATAAAATTTGGACCGGTTCATATATTATAACAATGATTATGTCCCGGCGGGACTATGAACCGGAATCTATGCAGATATAAAACAAGAGCGCTCGTCGTATTCCTGGCAGTCGGCCTTCTGATGCTTGCCATGACCGGCCGGCTCGATTACCTGATGCTTTTCCGGGCGGACCATTACGGCCAGATGGCCGAGGATCTGCACCAGCGGGAGCGGACGATCAAGGCGGCCAGAGGAAGGATCCTGGACCGCAACGGAACCGTTATCGCCGATAACCGGACGGTATGCACCATTTCCGTGATCCACAATCAGATCGAGGAGCCGGAGCAGGTGACGCAGGCGCTTTCGCGGGAACTGGGGCTGTCCGCGGAGGAGATCCGCGGCAAGGTGGAGAAATACAGCGCCCGCGAGATCATTAAGACGAATGTCGACAAAGAGACGGGGGACCGCATCCGCAGTCTGCGCCTGGCCGGCGTGAAGGTGGATGAAGACTATAAACGATATTATCCGTATGACAGTCTGGCGTCGAAGGTACTGGGCTTCACCGGAGGCGACAACCAGGGCATCATCGGCCTGGAGGTCCGCTACGAGGAGTACCTGAAAGGGCAGAACGGGCTGATCCTCACGATGGCGGACGCCGCCGGGGTGGAGCTGGAGAACGCCTTTGAGGACCGGATCGAGCCGGTGGCCGGCGCGGATCTGACGGTCAGCCTGGATGTGAATATCCAGACCTACGCCCAGCAGGCTGCGCTTAAGGTCATGGAGGAGAAGAACGCCAAAAAGGTGTCCGTGATCATCATGGATCCCCGAAACGGCGAGATCCTGGCCATGGTAAATGTCCCGGAATTCAACTTAAACGATCCGTTCACACTGAATACGGAGCCGGAGGAAGGCAGCGCCGCCACGAAACAGGATCTTTTAAACCAGATGTGGCGCAATCCCGCAATCAACGATACCTACGAGCCGGGTTCCACCTTCAAGATCATTACCGCTTCGGCGGGGCTGGAAGCGGGCGTAGTGGGGATCAATGATCATTTTTCCTGCCCTGGATACCGGATTGTGGAGGATCGGAAGATCAGATGCCATAAATTAGGCGGCCATGGTGGGGAAACTTTCCTCCAGGCCACGATGAATTCCTGCAATCCGGTGTTCATCGACGTGGGCCAGCGGCTGGGTGTGGAGCGGTATTACCATTATTTTACCCAGTTCGGTCTTCTTGGGAAGACCGGCGTGGATCTGCCCGGCGAGGCGTCTACGATCATGCATAAGAAGGAAGACATGGGGCTGGTGGAGCTGGCTACCGTGTCTTTCGGCCAGTCTTTCCAGATCACGCCGCTGCAGATGATCACCACGGCGGCCTCGATCGTCAACGGAGGAACGCGGGTGACGCCTCATTTCGGTATAAAGTCGGTCAGCGCCGACGGAGAGAGAGTCCACACCTTCACTTATCCGGTGGAGGAAGGAATCGTTTCCGCCGAGACCAGCGAGACCATGCGGTTCATGCTTGAGAAGGTGGTGTCGGAGGGCGGCGGGAAGAACGCCGTGATCGAAGGCTACCGGATCGGCGGCAAGACGGCTACCTCCGAGAAGCTGCCCAGAAGCTTAAAGAAATATATTTCCAGTTTCCTAGGCTTCGCGCCGGCGGATGATCCGCAGGTCATCGCGCTGATCACCATTGACGAGCCGGAGGGAGTTTACTACGGCGGAACCATCGCCGCACCGGTGATTGCTGATATTTTCAGGAATATCCTGCCATATCTGGGAATTGAAGCCGAAGAAGTTGCGGTTGATTATTCCCGCGAAACGACGTATACTAATTTCTGATATTACATAAGAGTCCGAGGTGCGATATGATCAATGAAACCATACTGGCGATAATCATCGCTTTTGCCATCAGCGCGGTGCTGTGCCCTGTCGTGATACCATTCCTGCACAGACTGAAATTCGGTCAGCAGGTGCGGGAGGATGGTCCGCAGACCCATCTTAAGAAAGCGGGAACGCCTACCATGGGCGGGCTGATCATACTTTCCAGCATCGTTATCACGTCCTTGTTTTACATTCCGGAATATCCGAAGATCATTCCGGTATTGTTCGTGACCGTAGGTTTCGGGATCATCGGATTCCTGGACGACTATATCAAGATCGTCATGAAGCGGTCCGAGGGCCTGAATCCGAAGCAGAAGATGGCTGGGCAGATCCTGATCACGGCGATCTTCACCTACTATCTGATGAATTCCGGCGATGTGGGAACGCGGATCCTGGTGCCGTTTACCGGCGGCTTTGACGGCGGTATCTGGCTGGATCTGGGATATCTGTACATTCCCTTCGTATTTGTCGTGATGCTGGGCACCGACAACGGCGTGAATTTTACCGACGGTCTTGACGGACTGTGCACCAGCGTTACGATCCTGGTGGCTACTTTCCTGACGATCATCGCGCTGGGGGAGGGCAGCGGCATCAGCCCGATCACCGGGGCGGTGGTGGGAAGCCTTCTTGGCTTTCTGCTGTTTAACGTCTATCCGGCCAAGGTGTTCATGGGCGATACCGGATCCCTGGCGCTTGGCGGTTTTGTGGCTGCCAGCGCCCTGATGATGCAGATGCCTCTTTTCATCCTGATCATTGGGTTCATTTATCTGATCGAGGTGCTGTCGGTCATTATCCAGGTGACCTATTTTAAGAAGACAGGCGGTAAGAGGATCTTTAAGATGGCGCCGATCCATCATCATTTTGAACTGTGCGGCTGGTCGGAAACCAGGGTGGTGGCAGTATTTTCCATCGTTACGGCGATCTTGTGCCTTGTGGCGTATTTGGGGCTGTAGAAAACGCGTCTGCCGCGGAGCGGAGCGCGGGCGATTATCTGCGGGACTGCGGATCAAAATGCGCGGCGTCGTATTGGCGCAGAGATGTGGGCTGAAATACGCGGACTCGTATCTGCGCGGGACAGCGGACGGAAATGCGGATCGAAATGCGCGGAGTCAGAATTGGAAGGAAGACAGGAGGAACATTTCATGAGCCAGAGTCAGAAGGTATTGGTAGCGGGAGCCGGCAAAAGCGGGATCTCGTCGGCCAGATTATTGCTCGCGCTGGGAGGGGAAGTGGTGCTTTACGACGGCAACGCTACGCTTCACGCGCCCGCATTGCTTGAGAATTTTGAAAATGGAGCCGCTGTCAGTGTGGTTCTGGGAGAGTTTCGCCCGGAGGCGCTTGACGGCGTTATGCTTTGCATTATAAGTCCGGGGATCTCGCTGGAGACGCCGTTTGTGGAGCAGATCCGCGAAGCCGGGATCCCGATCTGGGGCGAACTGCAGCTGGCATACCACTGCGCGAAAGGACAGTTGGCGGCCATCACCGGTACTAACGGCAAGACGACGACCACGGCCCTGGTCGGAGAGATCTTGCAGGCTTACTACAGGGAAGTGTATGTGGTGGGCAATATCGGGATTCCCTATACCGATGTGGCTCTTCAGACGACGGATCAGAGCGTTACGGTGGCCGAGGTGTCCAGCTTCCAGCTGGAGACGATGGTGGATTTCCATCCGAAGGCCAGCGCGATCCTGAATATCACACCGGATCATTTAAACCGCCATCATACGATGGAATGCTACATAGAAGTGAAGGAGAGCATCGCCGCAAATCAGACGGAGGACGATGTCTGCGTCTTAAACTATGACGACGAGGTGCTGCGGGCCTTCGGTCAGAGAGAAGACCTGCGGCCCCAGGCGGTGTTCTTCAGCAGCCGCAATAAGCTGGCCGACGGATACTATATGGAAGGCTATGAGATCATGCGCGCGGCAAACGGCAGGGCGGTGCCCCTGATGGATGTGCGCGATATGAACCTTCTGGGACGCCATAACCATGAGAATGTGATGGCTGCCATTGCCGTCGCCTCGGCGATGGGCGTTCCGATGAAGACGATCCTGAGGGTGGTAAAGCAGTTCAAGGCCGTAGAGCATCGGATCGAATTCGTGCTGGAGCGGCTGGGCGTCCGCTACTATAACGATTCCAAGGGAACCAATCCGGACGCCGCCATTCAGGCCGTGAAGGCCATGCCGGGACCGATCATCCTGATCGGCGGCGGTTATGACAAAGGCTCGTCTTACGACGAGTGGATCGAATCCTTCGGCGGCAACGTAAAATATCTTGTGCTGATCGGACAGACCAGGGATAAGATCGCCGAGTGCGCCCGCGCCCACGGATTTACGGATATCATGTACGCCGAGGATATGGCGGAGGCGGTGAAGGTATGCGCCTACTACGCGGAGAGCGGCGACTGTGTTCTGCTGTCTCCAGCCTGCGCCAGCTGGGGGATGTTTAAGGATTACGAGGAGCGGGGCAGGATCTTTAAGGAGTGCGTGAGAAATCTGTAACCGGCCGGAGAGCAGTGCCGGCGCGGTCTGAGACACCGGACGGAAGCGGCAGCGTACCGCAGCGGGGGACGCCGCGCGCGGGCCGGAGAGAAGAGGAAGGAGGAAGACGACATGGCTCAGGAGAGAAGAAAACGTTCCCAGCGGTTTTATGATTACAGCCTGCTGTTTGCCATCGTCTTTCTGACGATATTCGGACTGATCATGATCTACAGCGCAAGTTCCTACAAGGCGCAGATCGATTACGACGGGAACGCGGCGTATTTCATGATTCGCCAGGGGGCGATCGCCGCCGTAGGGCTGGTGGTCATGATCATCATTTCCAAGATGGATTATCACTGGTACGCGAAGGTGTGGAAGCTTGGCGTTGCGGTGGTCTGGATACTGATGCTCCTGGTGACGTTTACGCCTCTCGGCCGTGAGTATAACGGCAAGAAACGGTGGCTCGGCTACGGTTCCTTCAGTTTTCAGCCGTCGGAGCTGGTGAAGATCGTGGTCATCGTGGCCCTGGCGTCCATGATCGTCCGTTACGGGAAAGACATCGACCGGTTTGCCGGGAAATTCCGGGTTATGCTTCTGGTGCTTCCCCTTGCGCTGATCGTCGTTCTGAACAACTTAAGTACCGGCATCATCATCGTCGGGATCGGTTTCGTGATGATGTTTGTAGCCAGCAAGGAGAAATGGCCGTACGTTCTCTGCGTTGCGGCCGCGGGCCTGGTCCTGGCTTTCGCCGGACCCATCGGAAAGGCGCTGACGGAGATCGGGCTTCTGCATGATTATCAGCTCGGCCGTATCAATGTGTGGCTGGATCCGGAGAGTTATTCCCAGGAGGGCGGCTTCCAGGTGCTTCAGGGCCTTTACGCCATCGGCTCCGGCGGACTCTTCGGCAAGGGGCTTGGTCAGAGCATTCAGAAGATGGGATTCGTACCCGAGGCCCAGAACGATATGATCTTTTCGATCATCTGCGAGGAGCTCGGGCTTTTCGGCGCTGTTTCCGTGATCCTGATCTTTATGTTTATGATCTACCGCTTCCTGGTCATCGCCGGCAGCGCGCCGGATCTGTTCGGTTCCATGCTGGTGGTGGGAGTTATGGGTCATATCTCGATCCAGGTGATCTTAAATATCGCCGTTGTGACCAATACGATCCCCAATACGGGCATTACGCTGCCGTTTATCAGCTACGGCGGCACGTCGGTCCTGTTCCTTCTGATCGAGATGGGAATGGTTCTCAGTGTGTCCAATCAGATAAAACTGGAAAAATAGTCCTGACCGGGCAGCTACAGCTTTTCCGGAAGCATACCATAAGATATGGAGATTTCGGGAGGGAATGGCTTGTCTGGAATAGAAATAGAAGGATTGCGTCCTCTTAACGGGGACGTTAGGATTCAGGGGTCAAAGAACGCGGTGCTGCCCATGATGGCGGCGGCCGTTCTCCACAGAGGGACTACGGTTCTTGAGAATGTCCCGCGGATACAGGATGTATTCTGCATGACGGACATCCTTACGTCCATGGGATGCAGGTGCAGAATGGACGGACACCGGCTGGAGATCGACGCGCGTACGGTCAGCCGGGTGGCGGTTCCGAGAGAATATGTGGCGTCCATGCGTTCCTCCATCGTGCTTCTGGGAGCGCTCCTGGGACGGACCGGGGAAGCGGCCACCTACTATCCGGGCGGCTGTTCCATCGGAAGCCGTCCCATCGATCTGCATCTGTACGGCCTTGAAAGGCTGGGCGCGGAGATTGCCGGGCAGGAAGACGGAAGGATCGCGGCCAGGGCGGATAAGCTTACCGGCGGAAGGATCCGTTTTCCGTATCCGAGCGTCGGCGCTACGGAGAATGTGCTTCTGGCGGCGGCTGCGGCCCGGGGAACGACCGTGATCGAAGGCGCAGCCCGGGAGCCGGAGATCGTAAGCCTGTGCTGGATGCTTTCAGGCATGGGAGCGAAGATTTCCGGGATCGGAGAAGAGACTGTCACCGTGGAAGGCGTGAACGAATTCCACGATTCGGAATACGCGGCTCCGGGCGACCGGATCGTGACCGGAACGTATATGTCCTGTGTTATGGCGGCCGGCGGCCGGGCCTTCCTGCGAGGTACGGACGCGGTCCAGCTTCGGGGAGTTACCAGGGTTCTGCGGCGCATGGGCGCTGAGATTGAGGAGGCGCCTTCCGGCATCCGCGTGGGTATGGCGCGGCGGCCGGGGCCGGTGAAAGTAAGGACCGCTCCTTATCCGGGCTTTCCCACGGACCTGCAGTCGCCGATGCTGTCGCTTCTGTCCGTCAGCGACGGCTGCGGACAGGTATTGGAAACGGTATTTGAAGGGCGCTTCGCGACGGCGGTTCAGCTGCGCCGGATGGGAGCCTGTATTGATATAGAAGGAAATAAGGCGGAGGTGCGCGGTATCTATCCGCTTCGCGGGGCGTGCGTCACGGCCCCGGATCTGCGCGGCGGCGCCGCTTTAGCGGTGGCCGGGCTGGCCGCGGAAGGAAAGACCAGGATCGGCGGCTGCGCTCATATCCTGCGGGGATACGAGGATATCTGCGGGGACCTTAAGAGCCTGGGCGCGCGGATCAGACAGCTGCCGGAGGCGGAGGAAGCCGCCGGTGAGAGAGCGGACGAAGCCGATGCCGAGGCAGCGGGCGGCCGGGGATGAACGGCCGTTTCGCGGACAGGGCGCCGGGACCGGAAGAACAGTCGCAGGCAGGATGTCAGGGCCGGGAAGCAGTCGCGGACAGTGCGCCGGAACCGGGCAGACAGCCGCGTATATGCGCCCTGCGGAGAATGAGAGATACGCAGGATTGCGGCGCCGGAGAGACTGCGGTACCGGGCAGGTTGGAGGAACTATGGAAGATATATCGGACAGAAAACCGCATATGGGGCTGTTCATCTTCATCGTGGCCGTCGTTTCCGCCGCGGTGGTGATCCTGTCCGTCAATGTGACCCAGGTGACCGTTGTCGGCAACAGCCGCTATACGGAGAATGAGATCGTAAGCATGCTCTTTCAGAAGAACCTGGACTGGAACAGCGCTTATTTCTTTCTGAAGGAAAAGACGCAGGAGCATATCCGCATTCCGTTCGTCGAGGATTATCAGGTCGAATTTACCGGTCCCACCCATGTGGAGGTGATCGTCCATGAGAAGAGCGTCGTGGGCTACGTCTCCTATATGGGAAGCTATATGTATTTTGATAAGGACGGGATCGTGGTGGAGAGCACGGATACGGCGCTTCCGGGGATTCCCGAGATCTCCGGCCTGCAGTTCGGACAGATCGTTCTGTATCAGGCGCTTCCTGTGGAAGACAGCCGGATCTTCGAGGAGATCCTGAACCTGACGCAGTTATTGTCCCTGCGAAAGCTTGCGGTGGACGGGATCCGGTATAATTCCAAAGGAGAGGCAAGCTTATATATCAATAAAGTAGAGGTGGTGCTGGGAGACGGCTCGCAGATGGATGGCAAAATTTCCCTGCTGGCCAATATGATGCCGCAGATCCAGGATCTGGACGGAACGCTGTATCTGGACAATTACGATGAGAATAAGGAGGATCTGGTCTCAACATTCAAGAAGAATTTTTCGGATTAGTGTAAAATTTCTAAAAAAAATGGTTGATATTTTGTATAAAATCAAATATGATATTAGTTAGGCTAGTTATACGGAAGGTACTGAGAAAAAACACGTGGGGGTACACGTAAAAAAAGGAGGACATTATCTTGCTGGAGATTAAGATAAATGAAGCGGAGAGTTCCGCGCGGATCATAGTTGTAGGCGTAGGCGGAGCAGGGAACAACGCGGTGAACCGCATGATCGATGAGAATATAGCCGGAGTTGAGTTCATCGGCATTAATACGGACAAGCAGGCCCTGCAGTTCTGCAAGGCTCCGACCGCGATGCAGATCGGTGAGAAGCTGACCAAGGGACTGGGCGCGGGCGCCCGTCCGGAGGTAGGCGAGAAGGCCGCTGAAGAGAGCTCCGAGGAACTGGCGCAGGCTCTGCGCGGCGCGGACATGGTGTTTGTTACCTGCGGTATGGGCGGCGGCACCGGCACCGGCGCGGCTCCCGTGATCGCGAGGATCGCCAAGGATATGGGCATCCTGACCGTCGGCGTGGTGACCAAGCCCTTCAAGTTCGAGGCCAGGACCCGCATGACCAATGCCGCTCAGGGCATTGAGCGCTTAAGGGACAGCGTGGATACGCTGATCGTGATCCCCAACGACAAGCTTCTTGAGATCGTGGACCGCCGGACGACGATGCCGGATGCGCTTAAGAAGGCTGACGAGGTCCTCCAGCAGGCCGTTCAGGGTATCACGGACCTGATCAATGTTCCGGGACTTATTAATCTGGACTTCGCCGACGTGCAGACCGTCATGATCGACAAGGGCATCGCCCATATCGGCATCGGCCGCGCCAAGGG
>CANPZZ010000011.1 GCA_947589125.1 uncultured Lachnospiraceae bacterium | reverse complement strand
AACGATTTCATCCAGGGCATCATCATGCTGGTGGGCATTTCCGCGGTCATCGCGGCGGTCATCGGCAGCAAGGGCGGTCTGATGGCGGCTATGGACGGACTGGCGAAGGTCTCTGATCCGACCGTGTCCGAGACGCCCGGCGTCTTCAATTCCTTCCTGGGCCCGGATCCGCTGAACCTGATGTTTGTCGTGATATTAACATCCCTGGGAACCTGGGGCCTGCCCCAGATGGTGCAGAAATTCTACGCCATCAAGAATGAGGAAGCCATCAAGAAAGGCACGATCATTTCCACGCTGTTCGCGCTGGTCGTGGCCGGCGGATGCTATTTCCTGGGCGGCTTCGGACGTCTGTTCTCCGACCAGATCGACATCGCGGCCAACGGTTATGACTCCGTGATCCCGACCATGCTTCAGAATTTAAGCCCGGCGCTGATCGCTCTGGTGGTGATCCTGGTGCTGTCGGCGTCCATGTCCACCCTGTCCTCCCTGGTGATCGCGTCCAGCTCCACGCTGACCATCGATTTCCTGAAGGGCCTGGTCATCAAGGAAATGGACGATAAGAAGCAGGTGCTCTATATCCGCGGCCTGATCGTAGTCTTCATCGCGATCTCCGCGATCATCGCCCTGATCCAGTACAAGAGTTCCGTAACCTTCATCGCCCAGCTGATGGGTATCTCCTGGGGCGCTCTGGCCGGCTCTTTCCTGGCGCCGTTCATGTACTCTCTGTATTGGAAGAAGACCACGAAGGCGTCCTGCTGGGTCTGCTTCATCTTCGGTTCCGGCATCATGCTGTTAAATATGCTGGTTCCCGGCATTTTCCCGGCGATCATGAAGTCGCCGATCAACTGCGGTTCCATCGCGATGCTGGCCGGCCTGGTCATCGTGCCGGTGGTAAGCTGGCTGACGCCCAAGCCCGACAAGAAGCTGGTGGACGACGCGTTTGCCTGCTATGAGAAGGAGAATGTAGTCGCACAGAAGACGGCGCTGGGATGATAACCGCGATCCGGGGTTTGCGTGTATTACGGATGGAAATTCGAGCGGCTGCCGCATCAGAAGTGGTGCGGCGGCCTTTTTATATCGTGTGAACAGGTGGGGAAGAGCGCGGACGGTGGTCTTTTATGCTGCGCGAACGGGCGGGAAAGACGCGAGCAGCAGCTTTTTGTACTGTGCAGGCATGAGAAAATAAATTCTCTTGGCGCTTTTAACATGCCGGAAACAGAGATTTGCGGGGATGCTGGACGAAAAGGGAGATATGTGATATACTATTTACGTTTAGGAAAGCCTTAACCGGAGTATCCCTGTAAGGAGATTATTTATGAAACCCAGAAAAACATTGACCGGCCAGTTGGGCCTGTATATGCAGTGGCCGATCTTTCTCGCGGTCCTGGTGATCGTCACGAACATAGTCATCGGTTTTATCGATGTAGGGGCGGCCCTGGCTATGAGCGGCTTTACGATCGTGTATCTGCTGCTTTCTATCCTGCTGTATGTATTTTCGCGGCGGAAGCTTCTGGCTGGCATGGTGGAGTTCTCCGCGGATTACGCTTGGATTCAGAAGAAGCTTTTGTCTGACCTGGATATTCCATATGTTGTCACGGACCAGAGCGGCCGGCTGCTGTGGATGAACGATCTGTTCACGGAGATGATGCGGGAAGCCCACGGCAGGAACAATTCCCTTATCGCCATGTTCCCGGAGGTCACGAAGGAGATCCTTCAGGGCGTGGAAGAGAAGACCAGTATTCATACCACGTTCGGCGAACGCAGTTACCGGATGGATCTGAAACTGGTGCCGATGGCGGATCTGGAGCCGGAACAGGACGATGGAACGGGTACGGACGGCGGCAGCGTGACGAAGCTGATCACTTCAACATCCACGACGCCGGATCTGATCGCGGTCTATCTCTTCGATGAGACGGAGATCCTGCGTTTCCAGAAAGAGATCACGGATCAGAAGATGGTGGCCGGACTTATTTATCTGGATAATTATGACGAGGCCCTGGAGAGCGTGGAGGAGGTCCGCCGTTCCCTCCTGATGGCCCTGATTGAGCGCCGCATCAACAAATACATCACCGGCTTTAACGGCGTTGTGAAGAAGATGGAGAAGGACAAATATTTCTTCGTCATCAAGCAGCAGTATGTAGCGGAACTGCGGGAGCAGCGTTTCTCTATTCTGGAAGACGTGAAATCTGTGAATATCGGCAATGAGATGGCTGTGACTTTGAGCATAGGCCTGGGAATGGACGGCGATTCCTACGGGCAGAACTATGAGTTCGCCCGCATGGCCATCGATATGGCGCTGGGCCGCGGCGGCGACCAGGCGGTGATCAAGAGCAATGAAAAGATCGAATATTTCGGCGGCAAGTCCCAGCAGCAGGAGAAGACGACCCGCGTAAAGGCCCGTGTAAAGGCTCATGCCCTGCGGGAACTGATCGGCACGAAGGAGAAGCTGCTGATCATGGGCCACCGGCTCGGCGATATCGATTCCTTCGGCGCGGCCGTGGGAATCTATCGGATCGCCGCGGCGCTGGACCGCAAGGCCCATATTGTGATCAACGACGTTACTTCGTCGGTAAGGCCCATGTTTGAGCGGTTCACGCCGGCGGCGGGATATCCGGAGGATATGTTCCTTACGGGCAGCGAGGCGCTTGAGAAAGTGGACGCGGGAACGCTTCTGGTGGTGGTGGACGTGAACCGTCCGGCTATCACGGAAGAGCCGGAACTCCTTAAGAGGGTGAAGACCATCGTCGTGCTGGATCATCACCGCCAGAGCAGCGAGATCATCGACAACGCGGTTCTGTCTTATGTGGAACCGAACGCCTCCTCCGCCTGCGAGATGGTAGCTGAGGTGGTGCAGTATATCGCCGACGGCATCAAGATCCGGCCTCAGGAAGCGGATGCTATGTATGCGGGTATCATCATCGATACGAATTATTTCAATAATCAGACCGGCGTCAGGACCTTCGAGGCGGCGGCTTATCTGCGGCGCAGCGGCGCGGATGTGACGCGTGTGCGCAAGGCGTTCCGCGAGGAGATGGTGAATTACCAGGCCCGCGCCCATGCGGTCGGCCAGGCGGAGGTGTTCGAGGGGGCGTTCGCCATCAGCGAATGTCCGGCAGAGGGCATCGAGAATCCGACGATCGTGGCGGCCCAGGCGGCCAACGAACTGCTGGGGATCAAGGGCATTAAGGCATCGGTGGTGCTTTCTGAATATAACGGAATCATTTTCTTAAGCGCCCGTTCCATGGACGAAGTGAACGTGCAGGTGATGATGGAGAAACTGGGCGGCGGCGGCCATCGTTCCATCGCGGGAGCGCAGCTTAAGGGCGTGACGATGGAAGAGGCGAAGGAGAAGCTGAAGACGGTGATCCGGGAAATGATCGAGACCGGGGATGTGAAGTAGAAAGCAGGATTCGCCGGGATGCGGCGCGGTTCGGCGCCGGAATGCAGCGGGTACAGAACTCCGGATCAGACTGCGGGCATCCCACGGAGAAATATAGAATGGTATCAGATATATGACAGGAGGATTAAGACTATGGAGATCGTATTGCTTGAAGATGTGAAGGCGTTAGGGAAGAAAGGACAGGTCGTGAAGGTGAGCGACGGATATGCCCGCAATTTCATCCTGCCGAAGAAGCTCGGTGTGGAGGCTACGCCGAAGAATCTGAATGAACTGAAACTGCAGAAGGCGAACGAGGAGCGCGTGGCGGCCAGACAGCTGGCGGACGCGAAAGCGCTTGGAGAGAAGCTGAATGCGGCGAAGGTGACGCTGGCGATCAAGGCCGGAGAGAACGGCAAGGCGTTCGGATCTGTGTCCGGCAAGGAGATCGCGGCTGCGGCCGCTTCCCAGCTGGGGCTGGATCTGGACAAGAAGAAGCTGGTGCTGCCGGAGCCGATCAAGGCCCTGGGAACTTACGACGTACCTGTGAAGCTGCATAAGGATGTGACGGCGAAGCTGACGGTGGAGGTCGTGGCGGAGTAAGAAGAGACCGGCTGGGCAAGAGGCATCAGGCGGCGGGATCCGGAGGCGCGAACGGAGACCGGTACGAGTAAGAGAAACGGAGGCAGATCAATATGCCGATGGATGACGCATTGATCAAACGTGTGCTTCCCCACAGTATTGAGGCCGAGCAGTCAGTGATTGGCTCGATGCTGATGGATCGGGAAGCGATCATCACCGCGACGGAAGCAGTGGCGGCGGAAGATTTTTATCAGCACCAGTATGGCGTCATGTTCGAAGCCATGGTGGAGCTGTTCAATGAAGGCAAGCCGGTGGATCTGGTGACGCTCCAGGACCGTTTGAAGGAGAAGGACGTGCCTCCGGAGGTGTCCAGCCTGGAGTTTGTACGCGATATCATTACCACGGTACCGACCTCGGCCAATGTGCGGTATTACGCGAATATTGTCCGGGAGAAGGCGATCCTGCGGCGGCTGATCCATATTAACGAGGACATTTCCAATAACTGCTATCTGGGGCGGGAGCCCATGGACGATATTCTCGGAGACACGGAAAAGCGGATCTTTGACCTGCTTCAGAGCCGGACGAGCCGGGATCTGGTGCCGATCCGTCAGGTGACGCTGGACGTGCTTGACAAGATCGAGGAGGCGTCCCGTTCGAAGGACGTCGTGACCGGCGTGCCTACCGGCTTTGTGGATCTGGATTATAAGACGTCCGGGTTCCAGCCGTCGGATCTGATCCTGCTGGCGGCCCGGCCTTCGATGGGCAAGACGGCGTTTGTGCTGAATATATTGGATTACGTGTCGGTACGGCGCGAAAAGCCCTGTATGGTCTTCAGTCTTGAGATGTCCAAGGAGCAGCTGGTGCAGCGTATGATCGCCATGGAATCCAATGTGAATACCCAGAAACTGCGCACCGGCAACTTAACGGACGCCGAGTGGGACGCGGTCGTGGAAGCGGTCGGGCTGATCGGCAGTTCGAATATGGTCATTGACGACACGCCCGGCATCACCGTGACGGAACTTCGTTCCAAGTGCAGGAAGATGAAGCTGGAGCGGGGACTGGATATGGTGATCATCGATTACCTGCAGCTGATGAGCGGCAGCGGGCGTATGAGCGATAACCGGCAGCAGGAGATCTCTGAGATATCCCGGTCACTTAAGGCGCTGGCCCGTGAGATCAAGGCTCCTGTGGTGGCTCTGTCCCAGCTGAGCCGTGCCTGCGAGAGCCGCCAGGATCACAGGCCCATGCTTTCGGATCTGCGCGAGTCCGGGGCCATCGAGCAGGACGCGGACGTGGTTATGTTCCTCTACCGTGACGATTACTATAATAAAGATTCTGATGCCAAGGATACGGCGGAAGTGATCATTGCCAAGCAGCGCAACGGCCCCATCGGGACGGTGAACCTGCTGTGGCGGCCGGATATCACAAGATTTTTGAATGTGGCGAGACAGTAACCGGACGGGAGCCGGATAGTAACGCGACAGCAATACGAGCGGAGCGTTATTGGAACTCTGTCCGCACGGAAATATGAATCGGGCGCGTTTCAGCAGACGCACCGGAACATACGATACAGAGAATACGCGGGGCTGCCGGGACCATCCGGCGGCCTTTTTGATTCAGATGCCCCGTTTCCTGCGCACTGCTGCCAGCGTCCTGCGGTGGTTTGCGGATGTTTTCGTTTTCACTCTATTCTGCTTCATTCAGGCATAATATCCATTCTCAACGCATATGTATAGTAACAAGGTACGGAAATCACGTCGCCTAAAGGAGAGGTTTGAATGGCTGAGGCACGTTACTTGATATCGGACGCGGCCAGGCAGGTTGGAGTGGAAACGCATGTCCTCCGCTACTGGGAGGACGAGCTGGAGCTTGCCATTCCACGCAATGATATGGGACACCGGTATTACACGGACTACCATATCCGCCTGTTCTGCCAGATCAGGGATCTGAAGGACAGGGGATACCAGCTGAAGGCGATCAGGAACGCCTTGAACAAAATGTCGGGCGCGATGGAGAACATTACCATCACCGAAGATCTTATGGAGGAAGAGATGAAAGCAGCCTGGAAGGAAAATCACGCGAGAGCGGAGCTGACCAAGGAGAAGGCCGCAGGCGGAGCGGAGCGGCAGAATGAGGCGGAGCGGCGGGAAGGTCAGACGGCGGATGGACAAGCCGGGCGAAATGAGTCTGCGGGCGGTCAGAACCCGCGAAACGGCGGAGCCGGGCAGGCGGCGCGCGGCGGCGGAAAGACCGGAAGCCAGGACAGGCAATGCGGTCAGGGCGGTGAAGCGGATCAGGAACTCCGGGTGGAATATGACGGAGAGACAGAGGGGCCGGAAGTTTCTCCGGCGGATGAAAACGCGGATGCCGATGGACAGGCCGGCGGAAGTCTGGTTCCTGCCGGAGAACAGAAGCCGGCACTTCTGGATGCGGAAGAGAAAATGGCCCGCTTTCAGGATATCATGAATCATATTATCGGACAGGCTGTCGAGGCGAATATGGCCCGCATCAGCCGGGAGATCACGGAGGATGTCAGCGACGCGGTCAGCGAAAATGTGACCGACCGTGTCATGAAGGAAGTGGAATATCTGCTGCGGGTCAGCGATGAGAAAGAGGAAGAGCGTTTTAAGCAGTTGGACGAGACGATCCGTGCTTATCAGAATAAAGGAAAAGGCCGGGCAGAAGCCGCGGCCGCGAAGACTCCGTTTTTCAGGAAAAAGAGGTTCGGCAGGAGCGGAAGAAAGCTGTTCTGAGGCGTGCCTGCCGGGATGCGCCGCGCCTTCGGCGCGGCATACTGTATCGGCTGATGCTCTCTTCATAATACAGCGCGCAGCCGCCCGACCTTCTGCCGTGCGCATATGCGCATTATACCGCTGCCGCTTTCACAAACGCCCTGAACAGATTCATGGCGGCCGGATCCTCTTCCCAGAGATATTCCGGATGCCACTGTACGCCGATCAGATACGGATAATCTTTCATGGTTACGCCCTCGATGATGCCGTCGGGAGCGAAAGCGCACGCCGTAAGCTGCGGCGCCACGTCCCGGACCGCCTGATGGTGCGTGCTGTTGACGCGGATGACTGTCTGGCCATGCGGCCGGTCCGCGCGGAGAACCGGTTCCGAGGCGTTTCCGAAGAGAGAAGACGCAGAGGATACAGGCGTATCGGCGGCAGCCTGAACGGTGTCTGCCGGCGCGCTGTCGTTCTCTTCATCCAGAAATCTTCCGCTGATCACATCCGCCAGCAGGCTGCCTTCCGCGATATTCACCGTGTGCGACGGCACCCGGTGGGGGAAAGGCTGCTGGTGCGCGATAGGGAAGACCCTCTCCGCCTGAGAAGGAATATCCTGGTAAATGGTGCCGCCCAGGCCGATGTTGATCAGCTGAATGCCGCGGCAGATGCCCATAATGGGTTTCTTCTGTTCCATAGCAAGCTTAAGAAGCGTAAGTTCCATCCGGTCACGCTTCACGGAAACGCTTCCGCAGCCCATGCGGGTGTCTTCTCCGAAAAGAAATGGATGGACATCCGGACCGCCGGTGAACAGAAAGCCGTCCAGCGCAGAGACCAGCTGCCGCAGATCATCTTCGGACGCTTCCAGAGGCAGTATCACCGGAATGCCGCCCGCCGCCAGGATGGCGCGGGGAGAATAAGGGGCCTGAATGGTCTCGTCGGTCTTGATATCATGAGATGTTGTGAGGCCAATGAGGGGCTTTTTATTGGTCGTCATAATTTACCTCCTTTTCTGCCGCTGCCCGGAAGCTTTTCACAGCAAAACGCCCCTCCCATGGCTGATGGGAAGGGCGTTATGTAGGTCTCGATCATCCCTCGCTGATAGCTCCGGTCGGGCAGGCTGCTTCGCATGCGCCGCAGTCGATGCAACTGTCAGCGTCTACTACGTACTGTCCGTCGCCCTGGGAGATAGCGCCAACCGGGCACTCACCCTCGCAGGTTCCGCAGGATACGCAGGCATCACTGATTACACGTGCCATAATAAATACCTCCTTCAATATTCTTTACATGTGTAATCATTCTATAACAGATTCACAAAATATTCAAGAGGAAAAAGTGTATACAAATGTACAAAATTGGGAGCATTACAGTTCCCGCATTACCTGCAGCGCCTTCCCGCGGCACACGGTCCGGTAATGCTCTTCGTAGTATGCTTCGCTGGCGTATTCATGCCGGATCTTCGAACCGTATTCGGCCAGAATATTGCAGACCCGGCTGAAGCTCAGTTCATCGGATCCTTCCCGGGTCACGACCAGATAGTACTGGGAGGTATCGGGCTTTTTGTACAGGGTATTCACACCGTCATACAGATCCCCGCAGGCTCTGGCCGCGTCGGATACCCGGTCCAGGCTGTCGAAGCTGTAGATGCGGACAGCCGTCCCCTGCTGTTCTTCCGTGTCGGCGTTATTCTCCTCCGGGGATGCGGTCTGATCCGCCAGCCCCATCGGGATCCCCAGAAGTCTTGCCAGGCCGTCGGCGCCTTCCAGCAGTTCGCTTGCCAGTTCATTTAACGTATCTGTTTCATCCTCTGAGACCGGCGAGAACCGGGAGAAACGGGTATCCAGCTCTTCCGGATCCTCGATCTTGGTGATGACCAGCATGACGCTTTCGTTAGACAATGGAATCGCTTCTACCATCAGCGGAATATCTTCCGCTTCGAAGCCCACCTCATTCGACGCCTTCTGGATCATTTCGCGGAACAGTCCGCGCGCCTTCTCGCTGCCGTAAGCCAGCTCGCGAAGGTTGAGATTGCGCACGCTCAGATCGAAGCTTGTCAGCGTGCAGCGGATCTGATTCTCATTGATACGCTCTATTTTCATACAGGATCACATCCTTCCTTACAGGCGAATAAAATACATCACAATAAATATACTATATGTTACGGTCAAATATCAATTCCTATGTAGAATTTTTTTGAAAAATTTTTGGAATTTTTAATTTTTCCGTTGCGAAACACGGCGGTTTATATTAAGATAGAGTCTGTAAGAGGTGGTATTGACAGAAGGGGGTGACTTACCAGGGACACCATTCTGTTGGGCAAATACCAGCTGATCCGTATTCTGGGGCAGGGACGAAGCGGCACCGTGTATCTGGCGAGACATCTGGAACTGGACGCCTACCGGGCCATCAAGCAGGTTCCCAGATCTTCGTCCTGTTATGAACAGTTCCGCAGGGAGGCGCTGCTTCTCAAGCGGCTGCGGCATCCCTGCATCCCCATTGTATACGATTTTGAAGAAGACAGTCAGTACAGTTATCTCATGGAAGAGTTTCTTGAAGGAGACTCGCTCTACGATCTCGTGCAAACGCGAGGTCCTCTGAACCAGGACGCTGTTATCCGATACGGAATTCAGATCTGCGGCCTGGTCCAATATCTGCATTCAGCAGAAACGATCCCTATTTTATATCTTGACCTGCAGCCAAGGAATCTTCTGGTGTGCCATGAACAGGTGAAGCTGTTGGATTTCGATCACTCCGATACGCTTACCGCGGCCAATGAGGCCGCGGAACGCTACGGCACGGAAGGATTTGCCGCGCCGGAACAGCGGGAAGGCGGGTATCTGGATGTCCGCACGGATGTCTATCAGATCGGAGCGGTGCTTTCCTATATGGCGGCCGGAGAGGCGCAGAAAGAGGGATTATCGACACCGGTTCCCGGAGAACTGGGAGCCATTATACGCAGGTGTCTCAATCATGACGTCCGCATGCGTTACGCTTCGGCGGAGGAAGTGGGGGAGGCGCTTGGAAATCTGCACTCCAACACAGAGTGTCTGCGTCAATCACGATCACCATCTCTTACGATCATTCTCACCGCGGCTCGTCCGGGCGCGGGAGTTACCCACATCGCCATCGGCCTGGCTGTGTGGCTGAACCGGCATGGTCATCCGGCTCTCTATGAGGAGCATAACCGTTCCGGGGATGTGAGGGCTATGGGGGAGCGGCTGGGGGTACCGGCCGATTCCTACGGCATCCATACGGTCATGAATCTGCCTATGAAGCCGCGTTACGGCAGCGCGGTGAGGCTTGAGGAAAGCCGCTATCCGTTCGTCGTCAAAGATTACGGGGCGGAATTAACGGAGGCGGCCCGCGCGGCCGCATCCAATCGGGAAGCGGGGGAGCGGACAGTGCTTCTGGCTGTCTGCGGCGGTAAATGGTGGGACGGTCCCGAATTGGCCGGAATCATGGAGAAGCTGCGGGAAATGAACGCGGCGCAGCCGGCGGAAAGGTCTGCCCGGCAGCAGGACGGCGTGTTCATTCTCTTTAATCACGCGGTTTCAGGCGCTTTGCGCGGGCCATCCCTGCGGGAGCGGTCCCGCTTCTGGAGGGTACCGTGTTTTCCGGATCCGTTTCGTCCGGATCAGAAGGCGGAATCGTTTTACGAAGCCGTTATGGCCGGTTATCTGAAAGAAGAGAGGCGGAAAGGGCGATGGGATTTATTTACAAAAAGAAGAATACCGTGGAGAAGCCGAGGATCATCGGCGTAGCGGGTACGGGCCGCGCCGTGGGGACGACGCATCTGTGCGTCTTGGCGGCCAATTATCTGTGCGGCGCATGCGGACGGACAACGGCCGTGCTGGAATGGAACAGCCATGGGGATTTTGCCCGGTTCGGAAACGCCTGCACGGGACTATCGGAAGCGGAAAAGTGCTTTCGGATCCAGGAGGTGGACTTCTATCCTGAGTCCGCCGGAGATGTACTGGCTGAATGTCTCCATAAGGGCTACGAAGAGATACTGATTGATTTCGGAAGCCTTATGGAGCAGGACAGCCAGGAGTTGCTCAGATGCCACAGGGTGCTTCTGATGGTTTCTTTCAGCGAGTGGCAGATGGAGGCGCCCGGGAAGACGCGGTTATGGGAGGAATGCGCGGAGAGAAATGGCTGGCTATGCCTCGCGGCTTTCGGCAGCGAGGAATCCAGAATCAGATGGAATAAGAGGCGCAGACCGGCCGTGAAGCGGATTCCGCTTTCAGCGGACGCGTTCACCGTCACGCAGCAGGTGATGGAATTTATGAAGACGATCCTGTGACATCTCCTCTCCCGGCGATGTGTCACGAAAAACCTCCGGGAAGGGAGAGGAACAGTGGGGAGACAGGAAAAGCTATGGATGAATATCTTCAGGAGGAGAAGAAACAGTATGTGAACGGCCTCAAAAAGTATGAGGCCAGGGGGATCCCGGTCTATATCGACGGCATGGTGCCGGAGGACGGGGACTGGGAAAAGATATTTCAGGTCAATGAAGACGGATCTTTCTATATGTGCGATTACGTGGGAGCCGAGGAGGGACGTCTGAAGGAGATCCGGTTCGACCGGGTCTATAACCGTTAGGAACGCCGGCGCCGGGCTGTTTAGTACGGCAGCCGGCGCCGGCAGTCAAAGTGGGGCCCCGGGGAGCATCATCTTCCGTCTGCAGCCAGCGAAACGGGGCACAGGGCGGGTGGGAATTAAAGAAAATTTAAGAAGTAATGAGGTATAATTGTGGTATACTGTTCATATAAAATGTGAAGCGCGCTGTTTTGCGCGCTTCGGAGCGTACATCAGGAGGAATTTATTTGAAACGTACAGTCATACCGGTTCTGGTTGTGATATTTCTGCTGCTTATGATCGGCGGCGGCATCGTGGCGGCCCGATACATAGAACGTTACATCCCGACGAAGGAACTTGCGGATGCGGAAGAAGTTCTCGGCATAACCGGCGGGGAGACCGCATTTTATTATAATAATGAGCGTCTGAACGGCGTTCAGGTGATCGTCCGGGACGGACAGGCGTATCTGCCGATCACCTGGGTGAATGAGAACCTGAACGAGAAGTTCTATTGGGACGATACGGAGAAGATGCTGGTCTATACGCTGCCGGATACCACTGTTTACGCAGATAAGCGGACGGTAGGGAGCGGCGGTCAGCCGCTTATGCTGGCGGAGGACGGAGACGTCTGGCTGTCGGCCGGTCTGGTCGCCAGTTATACGGATATCCGTTCGGAACTTTTTACGTCGCCCGTGAACCGGTTTTTCCTGTACGACGACTGGGCGCCGCAGACCGCGGGCACCGCGGCCAAGGAAGCTCCGGTCCGCGTCAGGGGCGGCATCAAGAGCCCGATCCTTACCACGGTGGCGGAAGGAGAAGAGTTTACCGTTCTGGAGACCGGCGAAGAGTGGTCCAGGGTGAAGACGGCGGACGGATACATAGGCTGGATCCAGCATAAGCATATGCTGGGAACATCGCAGAAGGCGCAGGTCAGTACTTTCACAGCGCCGGAATACACCAGTATATCTCTGGGGAAGCCGGTCTGCCTGGCCTGGCACCAGACGCTTAAGGCGGAAGACAACGACGGTTTGGAACGTCTGATCGCGCGTACGCAGGGAGCGGTCAATGTGATCGCGCCTACGTGGCTGATGCTGACGGATAATAACGGCAGTTTTGAGTCCTTTGCCAGTCAGGAATATGTGGACAAAGCCCATGACATGGGGCTGCAGGTATGGGCGGTCCTTGATAATTTCAATAAAGGCGAGAATGTGAATTCAGCGGTGCTTTTCTCCAGAACATCGGTCCGGAAGGCCCTTGTGGATGGGCTGATGGAGGAAGCCGGGAAGTATGGCTTCGACGGCATTAACCTGGATATCGAAAGCATTTCCAAAGAAGCCCAGCCGCATTATGTCCAGTTTATCCGGGAACTGTCCGTGGCCTGCCGGAATAACGGCCTGATCCTGTCGGTGGACAATTACGTACCGTCGGACTATACCCGCGGATATAACCGGGCGGAACAGGGCCGGGTGGCGGATTATGTGATCATTATGGGCTACGACGAGCATTATGCCGGGGGTGATCCGGGACCGACGGCGTCATTGCCGTTTGTGGAAAACGGCATCGTGGATACGCTGGCGGAAGTGCCCGCGGAGAAAGTGATCAACGCGGTTCCGTTCTATACGAGGCGATGGGAGGAGACGGCCGGGACGGTCAGTTCCACAGCCCTGGGCCTTGGGGCGGCGCAGACATGGATCGATGAGAATGACGTTCCGCTGTACTGGCAGGATGAACTTGGGCTGTATTATGGAGAACTGACGACGGAGAACGGCGTGCAGACCATATGGCTTGAGGATGAACGGTCCCTTGAGCTTAAGATGGGGCTGATCGAAAAATACGGTCTGGCCGGTGTGGCCGGATGGAAACTGGGTCTTGATACGGAAGAGATCTGGGATATTGTAAATGTGAACAAATGAGGGGCATGAGCAGATGAGAAAACGAGAGATTGCTGTCCTGCTTGCCGCGGCAGTCCTGTTGACGGGCTGCTCAGGGTATTATGAGACGAAGCCGGGGCAGGAACCGATAGAGTCCGCTGCGGCTTCGCCGGAGCAGACCGGCGCTCCTGAGATCGGCGATTCTGTCGGCCCGGGAGGCGGCGTACCCACTTCGGGGAATGTGGTCGTCGAATCCCTGGAACTGCCTGACGCTTCGGATACGGCGATGAATCCGGAGATATTTATCGCGACGGATATTCATTATCTGGCCAAGGAGCTGACGGACTTCGGCGAGGCGTTTGAACAGATGTCTGAGAACGGCGACGGCAAGGTGACGCCTTATGTGTGGGAGATACTGGACACATTTCTGGATACGGTCGTGGAGAGAAAGCCGCAGGCGCTGATCCTGAGCGGCGACCTGACCCTGGAGGGGGAGTATCTGAGCCATCAGGCGCTGGCCCGCAAGCTGGCCCGTGCGGAGAAGGCCGGTGTGGAAGTGGTGGTCATACCCGGCAATCATGATATCAATAATCCGTCCGCGGCGGAATATGAAGGGGAGACGATCATGCCCGCGGAGACCACATCCGCGGAGCAGTTTGCCGAGATTTATGGGGATTACGGATATGATGAAGCCGTGAGCCGGGATCCCGCGTCCCTGAGCTATATCTATGAGCTCCCGGATGGCACATGGCTTTTGATGCTTGACAGCTGTCAATACGAGAACGGGAACCTGATCGGCGGAATGATCCGCCCTGAGACCTACGAGTGGATGGAGACCTGGCTGGAAGAGGCGTGGCATACCAACCGTCCCGTGATCGCGGTGGCGCATCATAATCTGCTGGAGGAAAGCCGCATTTATGAGAGCGACTGCACGATCGAACATGCGGAGGAACTGGTGCGTGTCCTGGATAGCTGGGATGTCACACTGTTCCTGAGCGGACATCTTCATGTTCAGCATTACAAGACGTCCCAGTCCTGTGAACTTGATGAGATCGTTACAGGCAGCCTGTCCATGTCGCCTTGTCAGTTTGGAGTGCTGAAATATTTCAGCCCGAGAACCTACGATTATCATACGGAGCAGCTTGATGTAAAGGCGTGGGCTGAACGCCATTCCAATCCGGACGTGAATCTGGAGGATTTTGACAATTACGCCAGGGAGTATCTTCAGACGGTGTTTTACAATAAGGCGTTTGAGATGCTCGGCGAGAAGGATATCACGGAAGAAGACAGGGATATTCTGGCGGATTTCTACGCGTATCTGAATACCTACGCCGTAGCGGGAAAGGCCGTGGAGATCCGGCAGGAGGCGCTGGATTCCTGGGGATATGTTGTGCTGCAGGAACATAACGAGATCGATCCTTTGAGTACGCATCTGCGGGAGATCCTGGAGGATGCAGTCTGCGATTATAATATATTCCAGCGGGATGATGAATGAGAGACGGCGGAATCCGTGATCCGGAACAGACCGGTCAGGAATGTGTTTCCCGGGAATTCAGATATTCCATAATTCCCATATGGATCGTCCATGCTACCCTGTCCTGATATTCTTCCGTGTTCAGAAGCGCTGCTTCCGACCAGTTGCTTAGGAAGCCGCACTCCACGATGACGATGGGGCTTTTGACGTGGAGCAGCAGATAGTAGCTGTCGTTGGCCTTGGCGGCGCGGGTGTTTTCATCGCCTAAGACATAGTCGAAGCGCTTCTGCAGGATTTCCGCAAGACGTTTTCCGTTTTCGGAGGATTTGTAATAGAATACCTGGGCGCCTTTCACGTATTCCTCGTGGTAGCTGTTCTGATGGATGCTGACTACCAGATCGGGGGAGGCGTCGTTGATCAGCTGGCAGCGGTTTCGCATGTCGGCTGTTTTTTTGTTGGAGTCAGATTCATTACTGAGTGCCGTGTCGGAATCGCGGGTCATGACGACCTCTACGTCGGAGGCTTCCAGATATTGCTTCACACGTTGGGCGATCTGGAGATTAATGTCTTTCTCCAGCGTTCCGTCTGCCGCGATCTTGCCGGGGTCGAAACCGCCGTGACCGCTGTCAAGAACGACGACCGGTTTCTGCGCCGGCGCGGACAGTGTCTGTTGGGGAGAGGAAAGAACAGCCGCCGGGGCTGATACGATCGCCGCCGCCTGCCGGGACAGTTGGAAAACCAGAATGAGCATCAGGATTGTCATAAAAAATTCCGCGCGGAACAGATTTGTTTTCAAGGAAAGGCTCCGGATAGAGAGATTCTCTTTATTTATAGAGAAATTAAGAGGAAAAAAGAACAGGTTTTTGACTTTACATAAAACCCGGGAGGAAGTATACTGTCCATATTGGCAGTGAATGGCCGGCCGGTTGTGGTCAGCCGGCAATAGCCGGGAAACAGCGGATGCGTTTCGCGATAACGGAACAGGACGGCCTGCCGGCAACGGCGGGCGGAATATCAGGATTAAAGGTTTTAATGGTATGAATACAAAGGTTGTTTTGATAGATAGAAAAAGACTGGGACTGACAGAGCGGCCGGCCGGAACTGCTTCGGACGGAAGCGCGGCGGGAAATGAGAAGCTGGACGCGCTGCTTGCGGAAGCGGCACAGATTCTGCGAAGCGGCGGTCTGGTGGCGTTCCCGACGGAAACCGTATACGGTCTGGGCGCCAACGGCCTGGACGACGCGGCGGCCAGGAAGATCTACGCGGCTAAGGGACGGCCGTCGGACAATCCGCTGATCCTGCATATTTCTGCGGCGGCGGAGCTTGCGCCGCTTGTGAGGGAGGTGCCGGAGGCGGCGCGGAAACTGATGGATGCGTTCTGGCCGGGGCCGCTGACGATGATATTTGAAAAAAGTGAGATCGTGCCTTACGGTACGACCGGCGGCCTGGATACGGTAGCGGTGCGGATGCCCAGCGACCCGATCGCCAGCCGGATGATCGCGCTGGCAGGCGTGCCGGTGGCGGCCCCCAGTGCCAATCTGTCAGGGAGACCCAGTCCGACGACAGCCCAGCATGTGATCGAGGACATGAACGGACGGATCGAGATGATCCTGGACGGCGGTTCCGTGGGGATCGGTGTGGAATCCACGATCGTGGACGTGACCGGTCCGGCTCCCATGCTTCTGCGGCCGGGAGCGGTTACCATGGAGATGCTTCACGATGTGGTCGGAGAAGTGGCTGTCGATCCGGCGATCGCCGGGCCGATGGCGGCGGACGTGAAGCCGAAGGCTCCCGGCATGAAATACCGGCATTACGCGCCGAAGGCGGAACTGATGCTGGTGGAGGACGGCAAAGCGGCGGCTGGTCCGGAGACAGGCAGCAGCGTCGTCGGCGATGCCGTCATTGACACGATCAATCGCCTGGCTGGCGAGCGCCTGGCGGAGGGTCACAGCGTCGGAATTCTCTGTACCGACGAGACAAAAGACCGTTATCCGGCCGGTATTATCCGCAGCGTGGGGCTGCGGGCCAGCCAGGAGACCATTGCCCACAGCCTGTTCGCGGTGCTGCGGGAGTTCGACGACCTGGGCGTGGATTATATTTATTCGGAAAGCTTCGCCCGCGACCATCTGGGGCAGGCGATCATGAACCGTCTGACCAAAGCCGCGGGATACCATATTATTTACTGCGAAGGCTCTGAATGACGGGTATGGAATGCGCTTGGCAAATGACTGACGGCGATTGCGGGGTATGCCTGCGCGAGGTAAAGGGTTTTCATAAAACCGAAGTAATAAAGAAGGAGGAGGGAGAACAACATGGCTGAAAGCAGAAAACGAACGGATTATATTTCCTGGGATGAGTACTTCATGGGGGTGGCGGAGCTGTCCGGGATGCGTTCCAAGGATCCGAACACCCAGGTGGGCTGCTGCATCGTCAGCGCTGACAACAAGATCATGTCCATGGGCTACAACGGCCTGCCCATCGGCTGTTCTGACGACGAATTTCCCTGGAACCGGGAAAACGCGGACGGCGATCCTTACAACGCCAAGTATGTCTATGTGGCCCACAGCGAGCTGAACGCGATCCTGAACTACCGGGGCGGCAGCCTGGAAGGCAGCAAGCTGTATGTGACGCTGTTTCCCTGCAATGAGTGCGCCAAGGCCATCATTCAGGCGGGGATCAAGACGGTCATCTACGCGGACGACAAGTACGCGGACAGTCCGGGTACCCGGGCGTCCAAGCGGATGTTCGACGCGGCGGGCGTTCGTTACTATTCGTATAACGCTACAGGGCGCGTGATGAAGATCCAGGTGTAAGAAGAGAATGATGGAGAAATACAGAACCGCGCCGAACTCCTATGCGGCGATCGATCTGGAGACGACAGGACTGAACCCGAAGACGGACAAGATCATTGAGATCGCCGCCATTAAGGTGATCGACGGCCGGATCGCCGGGGAAAAGACTACATTTGTTAATCCGCACCAGCAGCTTGAGGAGAGGATAACCGGTCTGACCGGAATCGGAGACGCGCAGCTTAAGGACGCGCCGGACATCGGCCAGGTTATTGGGGAGTATGTGGAGTTTACCCGCGGCCTGCCGCTTCTGGGGCATAATATTATTTTCGACTATAGCTTCTTAAAACGCGCGGCGGTAAACCACGGCCTGGAATTTGAAAAAGAGGGCATTGACACGCTGAAACTGTGCCGCGCGTTCATGCCGGAGGAGATGTCCAAAAGCCTGGGGCCGGCGTGCGCGTATTTTCGGGTGGGACTGAAAAACGCCCATCGCGCCATGGGGGACGCGAGGGCTGCCCATGAGCTTTATCAGGCGATCCGGGCGCGGTACGGAAGTGCGGAAAGCGCGGCCGGAGCGGCGGCCGCGAAAATATTTCTCCCGAACCTGCTGATCTGCCGCGTGAAAAAAGAGCAGCCGGCCACAAAAAGGCAAAAAGAAGTCTTGCGCGAATTGGCAAAATATCATAGAATAGACCTGACTGTGGATATGGAATATCTTTCGCGCAATGAAATTTCAAGATTAACGGATAAAATTATTGCACAGTACGGAAGAATAAGAAGAGACATTTGAGAAAGAATAAAGAGGTGAGGAACTGTGTTTGATTTCAATAATAAGAAGACGAAGAAGATCGTATCTTCGATCATCGTGATTCTGCTGGTTCTGGCCATGGTAGCTCCCATGGTGCTTGGGTCGATGAATTTCTGACCGCGGCGGTGCTGAAGACGGGCGGCGCCCGGCAGCGGCGCGTCGGACAGCGGCTTAAGTAGGCGCGGGGGGAAATGCAGACCGGCATATTGAGGAGAGATTATGCGGAATGCCTGGAAATGCGCCGGTTTGGCCGCGCAGATATGCGGACTGATCATGCTGACGCCGCTGGTAAGCAGCGCGGTGGTCCCGAAAGGACTGTCTGTGGGGGGACAGGATATAAGCGGCCTGGAGATTGAGGAAGCGGAGAAGAAGCTTCAGGAATATGTGGCTTCCATGGCGGGTCAGAAGGTGGTTCTTGATGTGGCCGGAAGTCCGGTGGAAACGGACGCGGCGGCGCTGGGGCTTGTTCTGGCCGATGATCAGGCGGTTGCCGGAGCCGTACAGGAATATGAGACCGGCAATATGATCGAGCGCTATGTGAAGCAGAAGGATCTGGAGATGTCGCCGGTGGATCTGGAACTGAGTCTGGAGGTTCCGGCTGCCGGTGTGAAAGAATATGTGGAGTCGGCGAGTGCCGGATATGCGGTGGAGGCGGTGGATGCCTCCATTGTCCGGGAGAACGGCAGCTTTGTCGTGACACCGTCCCGGGACGGTACGGCTGTGGACGCGGAGGCGACCGGTGATGCGCTCCGGGAGGCGGTTCTTGAGGCCGCCCGGTCAGGACTGAAAGAGCCGGTCACGGTAGCTGCCGTGATGAAGACGGTCTCACCGGCCCGGACGACGGAGATGCTGTCCGCGATCCAGGATGTGCTGGGGACGTATTCGACGGATTTCTCGAGCAGCAGCCAGAGTCGGGCCGCGAACCTGCAGGTGGGGGCCGGCAAGATCAACGGAACCGTGCTGATGCCCGGCGAGACTCTGTCGGGATACGCGTGCATGCAGCCGTTTACTACGGCTAATGGGTACGCCACCGCGGCTGCTTACGAGAACGGCCAGGTGGTGGACAGCGTTGGCGGGGGCGTGTGCCAGATCGCGACCACGTTGTATAACGCGGCTCTCCTGGCGGAGCTGGAGATCACCGAGCGGGAGAACCATTCCATGATCGTCACGTACGTTCCGCCGTCCAGGGACGCGGCGATCGCGGGGACCTATAAAGATATTAAGATCACGAATCCCTATGATACGCCGGTTTATGTGGAGGCGGGGACGTCGGGACGGACGCTGACATTTACGATCTATGGGAAGGAGACCCGTCCGGCGAACCGTACCGTTGAATATGTATCGGAGACACTGGGCACGACGCCGCCGCCGAAGGCGATCAGTCAGTATGACGGATCGCTGGCTCCGGGAGCGAAAGTGAAGGTGCAGGCGTCCCACACCGGGAGAAAATCCCGCCTGTGGAAATGTGTCCGTGTTGACGGCGTGGAAGTGGAGCGGACATTGCTTCACACAGATACCTACGAGGCGTCGCCGGCCGTTTACCGGGTGGGTCCGGCAGCGGCACAGGCGTCGGGAAGCATGCCGGATGCGGCTGGCGCGGCGGAAACGCCAGAGAGCCTGACGGAACCGGAAACGCGAGAAACGGCGGAGCAGCCCGAGACAAATGAAGCTGCAGACAGCCAAACGGCACCAGAGGGTCCGGATGAAGCGGAGCAGCCGAAAATACCGGACGATTCGGAGCGGCCGGCGATATCCGGCATGGCGGGGACATAGAATATGAGGCATATTGAGAGAGAAAGCCGGGGAACCATGTGTCCCGGTCAGGCGCTGGTCGCAGCCGGTTACGCAGGACTCGCAGGTTCTTGCCGGATCGCCGCAGAACGGGCGGAGGAGCTGACGCAGTGGTTTTCCTCCGCGTATATTGAGAAATTGCAGGAAGACGGCCGGGAAGCAGCGGTTCCTGTATTGTCTGCCGGGCAGAGCGGCCGCGCCGGTATGCGGGAGAATTCACCGGCGGTGCATGTCCCGGACTGGACCGCATGGGGAGCGACCGAATGGGAAGAAGCAGGGGAGGGCGGTATCTATACCGCCCTTTGGAATCTGTCGGGGGCTTACGGCACAGGTTTTACCATCGATCTCAGGAAGATTCCGGTAAAGCAGGGAACGATTGAGATCTGCGAGCGTTATGAATTGAATCCTTACCGGCTGTTGTCCTGCGGCTGTGTCGTGCTGGCGGTGGACAACGGGGAAGAACTGGTGCGGAGACTGGCGGCGGAGGGTATCGCGGCCGCGGTCATCGGATATGTCCGGGAAGGTATTACCCGCGAGGTTACATATGGGGATGTGCGGGGCTTTATGGAACGGCCCAGGGAGGACGAGATCTGCCGCTTGGGAATAGTGATATGAATTGGTAAGCCGGAGCGGCGAACGGCGCCGTGGCGGATCGGGCAGTCAGAGACGGCGGAGGGTTTCGTACCAAACCGGGCAGTTCGGGCGGCAGGTATTGTGCCGGATCGGGCAGTCCGGAGCGGGGAAGGAACCGTCGCCGGATGATCATAGAAGAATCAGAAACCGAGGAGGAAGGAAATCATGAGAGAAAAGATTTTAGCGATTCTGGAGAAGAACGCCCGCATCGACCTGAAAGACCTGGCGGTGCTGCTGGGCGAGAGCGAGGCCGCTGTCGCCAATGCCATCGCCGATATGGAGAAGGAACACATTATCTGCGGATACCACACCCTGATCAACTGGGACAATACCTCCGAGGAAAAGGTCATGGCCCTGATCGAGGTGAAAGTGACGCCTCAGCGAGGCATGGGTTTTGACAAGATCGCCGAACGTATTTACCAGTATAATGAGGTGAACGCGGTCTATCTGATGTCCGGCGCTTATGATTTTACAGTGTTTATCGAAGGAAAGACCATGAAGGAGGTGGCCCTGTTTGTTTCCAGCAAGCTGTCTACGCTGGATTCCGTCTTGAGCACCGCCACCCATTTCGTGTTAAAGAAATACAAAGACCACGGCACCGCCCTGGTTGAAGAAGTCCAAGATGAAAGGATGCTGGTCACCCCATGAGAAATCCGCTTTCTGAGACGATCGTTCAGATCGAACCCTCCGGCATCCGCAAATTCTTCGATATCGTCAGCGAGATGAAGGACGCTATCTCCCTTGGCGTGGGCGAGCCGGATTTTGATACGCCGTGGCATGTGAGGGAGGAGGGCATTTACTCCCTGGAGAAAGGCCGCACATTTTATACCGCCAACTCCGGTCTTATGGATCTGCGCCGGGAGATCGCGAACTACCTGTACCGGCGCTGCGACCTGAGTTATCAGGCGGAGTCGGAGATCCTGGTGACGGTAGGCGGCAGCGAGGCCATTGACATCGCCCTGCGTGCCATGCTGGATCCGGGCGACGAGGTGCTGATTCCTCAACCCTGCTTCGTGTCTTATGTGCCGTGTACGATCCTGGCGGAAGGTACGCCGGTAGCGATCGAACTGGAGGAGAAGGATCAGTTCAAATTGACTCCGGAGAAGCTTCTGGAGAAGATCACCGGTAAGACCAAGATCCTGATCATGCCGTTTCCCAACAATCCGACCGGGGCGGTCATGCGCCGGGACGAACTGGAGAAGATCGCACGGATCGTGATCGAAAAGGATCTGTTCGTGATTTCCGATGAGATCTACTGCGAACTGACCTTCGGCGATAAACGCCATGTGTCCATCGCATCCCTGCCGGGGATGAAGGAGCGGACGGTGCTGATCAACGGTTTTTCCAAATCCTACGCGATGACCGGCTGGCGGCTCGGTTACGCGGCCGCGCCGAAGGTAATCTTAAAGCAGATGCTGAAGATCCACCAGTTCGCGATCATGTGCGCCCCGACGACCAGTCAGTACGCGGCTGTGGCCGCGCTGCGCGACGGAGACGCGGATGTGGAGATGATGCGGGAGTCCTACGACCAGAGACGCCGGTTCGTGCTGAACGCGTTTAAGGAAATGGGTCTGGACTGCTTCGAACCGGAGGGGGCTTTCTACGCGTTCCCCAGCATCAAGCGGTTCGGTATGTCGTCGGATGAATTTGCCAACCGGTTCCTGCAGGAGGAGAAAGTGGCTGTAGTGCCGGGAAGCGCGTTCGGCGCCTGCGGCGACGGGTACCTGCGGGTTTCCTACGCGTATTCGCTCAAGAGCCTGAAGGAGGCGCTGGGGCGGATGGCGAGATTTGTGGAGAGGCTGGATAAGGAGCAGGCGGCCGTTTGAGTGGCGGCGTGCGCGTCACTGTCTGCGGCCCGGAAAGGAAAATTCTGTGAACATCGTACTTCTTGAGCCGGAGATGCCGGCCAATACCGGCAATATCGGCCGTACCTGCGTCGCCACCGGCACACGGCTTCATCTGATCCGCCCGCTGGGCTTCCAGTTAAATGAGCGGATGCTGAAGCGCGCCGGACTGGATTACTGGGACAAGCTGGATGTGACCGTCTATGACGATTACGAGGATTTTCTGGCCCGTCATCCCGGCGAACGCATTTACATGGCGACGACGAAGGGACGGAAGGTTTACACGGATGTCCATTACGACCCGGATGCCTGGATCATGTTCGGCAAGGAGAGCGCCGGGATTCCGGAAGAGATCCTTCTGGAGAATCAGGAGAATTGTGTGCGGATCCCTATGTGGGGCGACATCCGCTCGCTGAATCTGTCTAATTCTGTCGCAATTGTTCTTTATGAGGCCCTGCGGCAGAACGGGTTCGAGAAAATGACGCTGCAGGGGGAACTGCACCGGCTGCACTGGAAGAAAACTGTTTGAGTACAAGCAGGATGTCACTGGCACCCTGCCTGCATGGAAATAAAGAGGCACTGCATGCGGACGAGCGCATGGCAGTGCCTTTTTGCTGATCGCGTTAACTACAGCTCCTTTAATAGTATCGCCCGCCGTTTTCCTCCGTGCTTCAGCTTCTCACCGATGATCCGATATCCCTGCTTCATCGCGTTGTTCATGCTGTACACATTGTCCGGATGGATCGTACCCATCAGGTAGCGGAAACCCATTGCCCGAAGATCCGCCTCGGCGGCCTGCATCAGGCGGTATTGGAGCTGGTGACCCCGGTACTGGGGGAGGACTGCGGCGGTGTCCATGTGGGCGACTTTGGGAAGTTCTTCTTCCGGGAAGCCGGCGTCGCGGCCCATATTTTCTTCGGAGAGGCCGGGGATCACAGCCAGGAAGACGCCGGCAACGGCGCCGGTTTCGGTCTCTATGGCTTTGTAGCCCAGGCCTTCGCCGGAGGTGAGCATGTGGTAGGTATAGTCGGAATTGTCTGCCAGGTACCAGTCTTTATGATCCATGCCGCGCCAGACGCTCTGGATGATGTCGGCGAAAAGCTGGTAGTCTGCGGCGGTGGCGCGTTCGATTTGGAAGGTCATGGTGTATTCTCCTTTTTTGAGTTGGTGGACGGGCTTAAAAGCCTGGCGGCTTTTTGCGCGTGGGGGTGTCGGGTGGAGCGGCTCCGCAGGACGGGCTTAAAAGCCTGGCGGCTTTTTGCGCGTGGGGGGTGTCGGGTGGAGCGGCTCCGCAGTGCATGAGCTCAAAAGCCTGCGGCTTTTTCGCTCACGGGCTGGCGCCCTATGAAATCATGTACACAGGTTCGCGCTTACGTGCGAGCACGACGCGGGAACCTGCGCACATGATTTCGCACTGCTCCCTGCTTACGTGAAAATATCTAAGATAAGTAGTAGTATATTACAAATTTTTGTGGTAGACTAGAGAAAATGGAAAAGAAAACAAGATTTCTTTTCCTAAAATAAAAAGGAGGATACTCACGATGAAAAAATATGTATGTTTAGTGTGCGGCTATGTGTATGATCCGGAAGAGGGCGATCCTGATAACGGCATCGAACCCGGAACCGAGTTTGAAGATCTTCCTGACGATTGGGTCTGCCCGATGTGCTATGTAGGCAAGGATCAGTTTGAAGAAGAGTAACGAGCAGACAGATGCCGGAGAAGCGATTCTCCGGCATATTTTTTCCCGTGCGGGCAGAGCGCCAGTGGCACTCGGTTTTATTTCGATGCAGAAAGAGCGTCAGCGGCACCCCGTTCTGTATTGCTCAGATCCGTATCAAATTATATTCGATCTGGTTCGCCGTCAGCATCTGCGCCTCCCGCTGATGGCAGGTGAAAATGATGATCTGTCCGCTGTAGGATTTGGTCAGCCATTTCAGCGCGCTCTTTAAGCGCTCGTCATCGTAGAGTACGAAGCTGTCGTCGAAGATCAGCGGCATATCTTCCTTATCGCCCTGGATCAGCCTGGCCGCCGCCAGCCTGAGCGCCAGATAGATCTGATCCATGGTGCCGCTGGACACCTGCTCGATGGGAACCAGCTTCGTGGGAGTGTTCATGAAGACGTTCAGGTTCTCGTCGATGCTCATGCTGGAATAAATGCCGCCGGTGATCCCGGATATCAGATCGGAGGCCGTCTTGTTCAGGTACAGGCCGAAGGAATCCCGGATCGACATGGACAGATCGTTTAAAGTCTCCTGGGCAAGGTCGATGGCAGCCAGTTCATCGGAGATCCGCGCGTTCTCCGCCAGCGTATGCTTTAACGATTCAAGCTGGTTCTTGTAGTTTCCCAGGAGCTCCAGCTTCTTCTCCAGATCCCATTGAAGCTTCTGCTGCTTTTCGATGGCGTCGCTGCAGTCGTTCTGCTTCGAATTGAGGGAAGCGATCTCGCCCGAAAGCCTGGCCAAGGCGGCTTCGGACTGTTCCGTGGCTGCGGTAAGACGTTTAAATTCCGCCATCCGCGTGCGGAAGGTCTCAAGTGCCTGCTCCGACAGATCGGAGTCGCCGATATGCCGGTGGAAGGTCTCCTGCAGTGCCTGACTGCTGAGAAGCAGTTCCTTGTTGAGTCGTCTGGTTCGCATCAGGAGGGCGATTCCCGCCCCGCAGCAGAGAACAGCCGCGATCCCGGCTCCGACCGCCATGGCAGCGATGGAAGACAGGTTCACATTCTGCAAAATGGCGATGCTGCTGCCCATAACGGCCAGGCCGATGGCTCCGGCAGCCAGAAGCACAGCCAGTACAAAGAACACCGCGGTCATTATCTTCCGCGACCGTTTCTCGGTGGCGGCCTTCACAGTCCGGTAGTTCCGAAAGATGTCTTCCGTCTTCCGCTCGTACTGCTCGATGGAAGACAGATCCTGGAAATGGTTCTCTTCCAGAAGCTGGCGTCCCCTGGCAGTCTTCTGGATCATTTCCTCCTTCTCCGCCTGCTTCTTCTCAATCTCTGCCCGCGTATCCATCTTAAGTTTCGTAAATTCCGGAAGCCGGTTCTCATATTCCGGCGCGGCGATATCCTTCTCGATGGCTTTGATCTCGCCCAGCAGCGTAGTGTAGGATCGGGCCGCTTCCGGAACCAGCTGGTTTTCCATCTCTTTCTTCTGCGCCTTCAGGAACGCGGAAGCCTTTGTGATGTTTAAGGCCATATTGCCGGAGGTGTTCATATTGGCTATGTAATTCTTCAGTTCCGAGACCATGCCTCCGTCTGTGGCGCTTTTCAGCTGGCCGATGCTGATCGTATTGTTGTATGCGGTTTCGCTCAAGCCGCCCAGCAGTTCATTCATGAAAGCGTCGGTAGCTTCCATCTCCCGGCCCAGCGTTTCGTCGATGATCCGCAGTTCCTTCTTATCTTTGCGGAAGATCCGCTCAATACGGTAGACATGTCCTTCGTGCTCCAGCCGCAGAGAGCCTTCGTAGGTGCCGCTGTTCTCCCAGGGTTCGTACTGACTGTACAGGTCCTTTCTGGCGGCCTTGCCCCGCTGGGGTTTTAAGCCGAAGAGCATGCAGCGGATGAAGGTGTGGATCGTGGATTTGCCGGCTTCGTTCTTACCGTATATCACGTTGATGCCGTCTGTAAATGAAATGCTGCGGTCGTGGAATTTTCCAAATCCTTTTATCTGAAGTTCTAGGAATTTCATGGATTAACTCCTTTCGTCCGTGGTACGTAAGAGCGCGTTGATGCCGTAATACAGCGCCTTCTTCTCCACCGGGCTCGGGTCCGGTTTATCGAAGGCCCGGATATAGAAGCCGATCATATCGCTGGGATGCTCGGCGAACAGGGCGCTGAAATCATACTGTGGCTCCGACTCGTCGGTGATTTCCACAATGCGGAATTTGGAAATGAGATTCTCAAAATCAAATTCAATATCCGGATCCCGCATGCCGCGGATGCGGAAACGGTAGATATGCTGAAGGCCACGTTTCCGGATCTCCTGAGTGATCTTAAGCTCCAGTTCCGCGTTGGTCGTGTGGGTCGTGATATTGACGATCAGGGGGATGTATTGGGAGCGGCACAGCCGGACGAATTCCAGGGATTCCACCTGACGCGTTACCGGACTGACCGTTCCGAAGAATACGCCGTGGGGACCGGTCTCCGTGTGATCCAGAGGCTCCGGGGAGCCGGGGAATGCCGCTTTGTTCTCCACAACGACTTCCGGCCGATGAATATGTCCAAGAGCGATGTAGGAATAATTGGACGCGGCAAGCGCGCCTTTGTCCAGAGGCAGATGCGCCGTGTCGCCGCCGTGGAGCATCAGGATGTGGATGCGGCCGTCGAAGGATATCTCCAGCTTATCCGCGGGCAGTCCGTCGCGGATCTCCGCAGAGTGATAGCTGAAACCGTGGACCTCCGTGTTGCAGTCGCTGAAATAGACGCTTTCGATCTCCTCGCTCATCAGACAGGTGACGTTGGGAGCCCAGGTAAAGCTGAGAACCGCGGAATTGGGCCGGATCCGGTCGTGGTTGCCGGCGATCAGGACCACATGAATGGAAGGGATCGTGGAAAACAGATAATTGATCTCTTTCAGATCCCTGAGAAGCGGCTGACGGTGGAACAGGTCGCCGGAAATGAACAGGAAATCCACCTCCCGCGTCCGCGCCAGGTCGATGATCTGTGCAAAAGTGTCTTTGATCGCCTGTGTCCGCTCCTTGCACCAGGGCTTATCGCCGTCCGGCGTCATGCCCCAGTGGATATCGGCGGTGTGAAGGAATTTCATGGCTTATCAGCCTCCTGATTTCTTGTGTGTGCGAGGCCGCAGTGCGCGGCATGGCTTGACACGCGAGTCCGCAGTGCGTGGCTCAAAAGCCTGCGGCTTTTTCGCTCACGGGCTTCGCCCTATGAAATTGGAACTCCTGCAGGCCGCTTACGTGCAAGCACGACACGGCTTGCAGGAGTTCCAATTTCGCACTGCTCATTGCCTGCGTGGACATCATAGATCGCAGTTTTTGACGGTTCTCGGGAACGGGATGACGTCGCGGATGTTGCCCATGCCGGTCAGGTACATGACGCAGCGCTCGAAGCCCAGTCCGAAGCCTGCGTGGCGGGTGGAGCCGTATTTCCGCAGATCCAGATAGAACTGGTAGTCCTCTTCCTTAAGCCCCAGTTCCCGCATCCTCTTAAGCAGCTTGTCGTAGTCGTCCTCACGCTGGCTGCCGCCGATGATCTCTCCGATGCCCGGTACCAGGCAGTCCATGGCCGCCACGGTCTTATCATCGTCGTTCATCTTCATATAGAAGGCTTTGATCTCCTTCGGATAGTCGGTGACGAACACCGGGCGTTTAAAGATCTGCTCGGTCAGGTACCGCTCGTGCTCCGTCTGCAGGTCGCAGCCCCAGAATACCTTATAGTCAAAATTGTCGTTATTCTTCTCAAGCAGTTCGATGGCTTCCGTGTAAGTCACATGGCCGAATTCGGAATTTACGACGCCGTGGAGCCGCTCTAAGAGCCCTTTGTCCACAAACTGGTTGAAGAAATTCATCTCCTCCGGTGCGTTCTCCAGTACGTAATTGATGATGTACTTGAGCATGCTTTCAGCCAGCGCCATGTTGTCGTTCAGATCGGCGAACGCGATCTCCGGCTCGATCATCCAGAACTCCGCCGCATGCCGCGTGGTGTTGGAATTCTCCGCGCGGAAGGTGGGCCCGAAGGTATAGATATTGCGAAATGCCATGGCGTAGGTCTCACCGTTTAACTGGCCGCTGACGGTCAGACTGGTGTGCTTGCCGAAAAAATCCTGGGTATAATCCACGGCTCCGTCTGCGGTCCGGGGAAGGTTGTCCGGGTCAAGCGTCGTCACCTGGAACATCTCGCCGGCGCCTTCGCAGTCGCTGGCCGTAATAAGCGGTGTATGGACGTAGACGAAATCCCGCTCCTGGAAGAACTTATGGATCGCGTAAGCGATCAGCGACCGGACGCGGAACACGGCCTGAAATGTATTCGTTCTGGGACGAAGATGGGAAATGGTCCGCAGATACTCGAAGCTGTGACGCTTCTTCTGAAGCGGATAATCCGGCGCGGAGGTGCCTTCCACGGCGATCTCCGAAGCCTGGATCTCAAACGGCTGCTTCGCCTCCGGCGTCGCTACCAGCGTGCCGGTCACGATGATCGCCGCGCCCACGTTCAATTTCCGGATCTCCTCGAAATTCGCCATGGTATCATGGAACACCACCTGCAGCGTCTCGAAATACGAGCCGTCGCTGACGACGATGAAGCCAAACGCCTTTGAGTCGCGGATACTGCGCACCCAGCCGCCGACGGTGATCTCTTTGTCAAAATAATTCTCTCTGCTGCGATATAATTCTCTTACTGTGATCATATCCATAAATATGCTCCTTTGCTGACTCGCCCGCCTGCGCCGCGGGCATAAACTCATATTGTATATTATTATACTGTATTTTTCATGGGGATTCAAGGGCTAACTTTGGCGCATGGATGCGGGATATTTCCGAGACCGCCGCAGACAAAAACCGCGCTCGCCGGGAATGTCCCGCGGGCGCGGCCTGAGATTACACCTATAATGGAATTGGAATGATGGATTCTAAGCAATGGGTTTCGAAATATCATTCCCGGATACCGAATTTCTCGTACAGGGATTCGCGGAACTCCTGATCGGTGAATGTCCGCTTCATGTCGTCCAGACGGCCCGCCTCCATGAGGCAGTCGCAGAGCTGCGCCAGACGCTTTTCACCACGTTCCAGTCCGAGCTTTTCGCCGCGTTCTAAGCCGCGTTCCAGTCCGCGTTCTTCGCCGGCTTTCTCACTGTCGTTCAACATATCTGTAATAGCCTGACATAATCCAAGCACCTTCGTTCCCTCCTTCGCTCTCTGCTGTTCGATCTGTTCTTCCAGCCGCCGGTCGTTCAGCATCACCAGGGCCGCGGACAGTTCCACGCTGTCCATCTGATCGATCGCTTCCCGGTTCTCCTGCACATAGCGGCTTAATTTCTCCTTGTCATCTTTGTATTTTATCATAGAGAATATCTGCTGTAAACACGTTTTGTAATTCTTCGGTTCTTTTATCGCCCTGACCGGAATCAGATTGATCCGATAGTCAGGTATGTATTTAAGGAGTTCTTTCGTATTCATGTCCTTCGGGTTGATGTCCAACAGTCCGTGGAGCGTCTCGCTGCCGTCCCAGGATTCCCCCGTGAAAAGCACCGTATTCACGACTGGCCGAATCGGTCCTGCTTCGCCATGCCGGAAAGGAACTCGTCCGACTGCGCCAGATCCTTCGCCCTCCGATGCTGCTTCTCCAGGTCTTTCACCTGGCGGGTGTACTCCAGCGCGTCGTAGAGCATGTTACGGACAGGCATGGCGTAGTGGGTATTGGCCTGGGCCTCGCCGGCGAAAATGACAGAGTAGGTGCCGGAGTCGGCCTTCATGCGGATGTCGCCGGTGCGTTCGACGGCTTTGTCTCGTCCGCGGCGGCCGGAGAAGACGACGCCGGACTGAGGCGGCAGAGGAGTCAGGTCTTCCGGTTTCAGGATCTGCCTGCCGTTGTGCAGGGAGCCATTGACGAGATCGGCAAATATTTCCCTGCGTTTCAGAAGCTCATTGACGTGAAGATTTTGGATGCCCATAGAATTCCCCCCTTCGAATTCAGCCCCGGGCAGGGGCGTACGCGGCCTGAAAGTTCCCGCCGCGTGACAGTGCCGCGGCTGCCGCGCGGGAAGGTATGGAGATAATGCGTCCATGCCAGAGAAAAATACTCAGGCAGTCTGAGACTGTCCATGGTGGGATCCGCCCGAGAGCGTCGGGGCATGATACCAGAAAATGTATATGGGGCGGGCGACGGAGCACCTGCCGACGATGCCATTATAGCACGAAATCCGCAGAAGGGCAAGCTGACTCAGTGCCTGTTCGGCCCACTGAAAGTTTTTGTGATTATCTCCGTAAGACTTTCATAATATTTTCCGTAAGGTTTTCGTAAAACATATTGACTCCGACCGCCTGGGGGGGTATAATAAAAAAATCTTGGGGAAATCTTAATAATTTTCCAAAATACATATCCCCAGGATGTAGGAAAAGGAAAAGGAGAGAAAAATGAAGGCAAGAGAAGTAAAGAAAAAGCTGGCTTTACTGCTGTGCGCGGCGATGGTGCTGACCATGATGCCGTCGTCTGCGTTCTCAGCGCTGGCGGAGTTGTGGAAAGTGACGGCAATCACTTATGAGAGCCAGGAAGTCACTATGACGGCAGGCGAGACAAAAACGATTACGTTTAAAGCCACCGTCGACAAAGCAACTAGCTCAGATGCAATTGTTGCGTCCGATCAGAATGCTGCATTGGCAAGTGCGTATAACGCAATGCAGGTGACTGTCGACAAACCCGAGGTGGTTTCAGCGAAGTTGGTTAAAGTAGATGGTATGAACATTATTGTTGATGTAACGGCCAGCAAAGATGTTACCGAAGATTCTACAGCGAGGCTTACTGTAAGCTATGGAGATGTGAAGGGTGTAGCGACGATTACAGTGAAGGCCGCAACCAAAGAAGAACCGTTAAAGATCGCGACCATGGAGTTTGTGCAAGAGTCTCGTCACATTAGTATAAGCGATACTGATGTAAAGGGCATTCCGATAAAGGTGACATTCACTAATGAGAATGCTACGCCAGAACAGAGAGAGACAGTATTTACAGAATTCTGGAAAGATGTTGACAACTGGACCGGAGTCCATGCGGGCGATAAATTAAAGGCAGTGGAGATTGTGGGTTGGAGCGAACCGGAGAGCTTTGAAAGTAAGGAAGTGGAATTCAAAGTTCGGGTTAAAGCTTTGGCAGTTGGTTCAGATACGCTGACCGTTGGATACAAGGGTGATAAGGCAGAGAAGACGTTATCGACATCTTGTGAGGTCGTCGTTGATAAGGCTGAAGAAGCTGCTATTAAATCCGCAAAGTTCGACAAAACTGCAGTGAGCGTTGGCAAAGATGGGGCGACAGTGAATCTGACAGTTGATTTCAATGAAGTCACTAAGGATGATCAGAAAGCCGCTCTGTGGGCGACCTTCTATAAGAATGTTCGCGGTGCAAATACGACATTCGATGACAAAGTCATCCATATCAATTGGAAAGAGAATCCGTCTACTTATTCGGCTGAGATCGAGATCGAAGCGATTTCCAAGGGTGAAACGGATCTGACGGTCAACGTTGACGGTATCACGGCAACATGTAAGGTGACTGTAACCGAGGCATCACTGAGAATCTCCGGCATGAGATTTGAAAAAGACACGTTGGCGATAGAGAAAGATGAGCCGACTAAGATAAAAATGTTCATCGAGTACTCTGATAAAGACGCGAAAGAAGATGAGAAAAAGGCAGTCTTTGAAAAGTTCTGGACAGATGGAAAATGGAAGATTGGCATGGATTCGGCAGTGGTTGATGTTGAATTCCCTCCGTATTTCGGGGTCTCTGATTACGATGTAATTCGCGTTACAATTACCGGTAAGATGGCAGGTCAGACGAAGCTGGATGTTGTCTATGATGGTCAGTATGCAGTTGAAAAGCTGAGTGCGGTCGTTGATATCACTGTGAATGGCAATAATGAAGTGGAAGTTGTTCCGGTCGCCCCGCAGATTGCCCCGGGTGCATCTAATCTGGGTGAGGGTGTGACTAAGGCTCAGGCAGACGCTATTGAGGCGGAGATTGCCAAAGGTACAGCAACGATTGGGGCAATAAACGCTGACGCGCTTCTTGAACAGCTGACGCTTAAAGACGGCGAGGATGTTTGTGTTGAACCGGAGATTACGGTTCAGAAGATCAACGTGGTCTTAGAGGACGGTAAAGCTGTTGTAGAGAGTATGGAAGCGGACATTGACGTAAAGGTATATGTTGTTGACAAGAGTGGCAAGAAAGATGGGCAGGGTTCTCTTACAGACTATTTCAGCTATGTGACTGTAAATGTTCCGGTTCCCGCGGCTCGTCCGGCTGACAGCAATTATGTCGAGTGGATGCATCAGGTTGACGGCGAATGGGGCTACACAGATCTTATCAGCACCGGCTCTTATATCACCGATGGTATGGCGCAGCTTATAACGAGTTCCTTCAGCCCGTTCCGTATGACGTTTGTATACAGACAGACTATAACCGGTGGAAGCTACACAGGTTCTTCCTCCGCCAAGAAGGCTGCTGTCGGCCAGTGGAAGAAGGCTGCTGACGGTATCCGTTGGTGGTATGAGAATGCGGACGGCACATGGCCCGCGAACGGCTGGGCACAGCTGGTTTGGGAAGGCAAGACCGACTGGTATTACTTTGACGCTGAGGGTTACATGGTAACCGGATGGGTCACATGGGAAGGCAACCGTTATTATCTGCATCCGGTATCTGATGGCACGCAGGGCCATATGTACACCGGATGGCAGCAGATCGATGGCAAGTGGTATTACTTCCGTCCGGAGAGCGGCGGCCCGCAGGGCTCCCTGTTCGTGAACGGAACAACTCCGGATGGCTACAAAGTAGATGCCAACGGTGTGTGGATCCAGTAATGCTGTTTCCCTGAGAAGTGAATACGGTATAAAAATGAGACGGCTCCGGAAGGGGCCGTCTTTCTTACTTTATAGGAAATTCCGAGATTTGGGAAGGATAAAAGAACAGGCGTTAATCGAACATATGTTAGATAAACACCTGT
>CANPZZ010000010.1 GCA_947589125.1 uncultured Lachnospiraceae bacterium | reverse complement strand
TCAAGCGACCTACCCGAAAGCAGACGGGCCGCCTTATGCTTTCTGTTCGGTCTTGCTTCGGATAAGGTTTACATGTGCCCCGGATGTTACCACCCGGGCGGTAGTCTCTTACACTGCCCTTCCACCCTTACCGGCCGAAACCGGCGGTACATTTCTGTTGCACTGTCTCTGGAGTCGCCTCCGCCAGACGTTATCTGGTATCCTGCCCTGTGAAGCCCGGACTTTCCTCCCCCGCGGCCTTTCGGTTCCGCGGCAGCGATCACCTGTCTTGCTCATCTGCTATCTTATCATATAATTTTCAAAACATCCACCCTTTTATACCCGTCCGGATGGAATTTCGCGATCTTCCTCAGACCGGGAAATAGCTTCCCCCGATAAACTCCCTTGTAATGGAATTGTGCGGGATCCTCTCGCTGTCCACTCCCAGGAAATAATCCAGGAACTTAAGCAGCCGTTTGGCTTCCGCGTATTCCTCGCAGTCCTTCGGGATCTGGAACAGCAGCGGCTCCGCGTACTGTTTCAGCACCGCCAGTTCATAGACCAGCGCCGAATTGAACATCACGTCCGCTTCCTCCTGGTAAGGGAAGATATTCTCCTCCTCGCCCCGCCGCACCGACGGCCAGCGTTTGATCGTTTCCCGCGCTGTGATCCCCCGGGTCCTGGCGTCCCGCACCATGCGCCGCAGCAGTCTGCCGTCCGTCGTGGGGATCCGGTTGTGCTCGTCAATATTCAGCTGCGTCAGAGCGCTGATATAGATCTTGAACTTGCTCTCTTTCGGCAGGCTGTAGGAAAGCCGGTCGTTCAGGCAGTGGATCCCTTCGATAACCAGGATATCATCCGCTCCCAGCGTCAGGAAATCTCCTTTATACTCCCTCTCGCCGGTAATAAAGTTATACCTGGGCATCTCCACGGTCTCGCCGGCCAGGAGCCGCAGCATATCTTTATTAAACTGCTCGACATCCAGACTCTCCAGACACTCGAAGTTATAGTTGCCATTCTCGTCCCGGGGCGTGTTCACACGGTTCACGAAATAATTATCCACCGCGATCGGATGCGGCTTCAGCCCCAGCGCGCGCAGCTGAATCGAAAGCCTGTGGGAAAATGTAGTCTTGCCCGAGGACGACGGTCCCGCGATCATCACAAATTTCTTATCCGGCTGCCCGGCGATCATCTCCGCGATCTGACCGATCCGCTTCTCCTGAAGAGCTTCCTGGATCAGGATCAGGTCGCCCCCGCCGCCCATGCAGATCTTCTCATTCAGGGCGCCTACATCGGCGATCTCCATCTTCTCGCCCCACTCCGACGATTCCCTTAAGACATCGAACAGTTTCCTGCTGGGCACGAATTCCGGCACCGTCGTAGGATCCGAGATCGCCGGCAGCATCAGCACGAAGCCATACTCGTAAGGAATCAGATCGAAATATCGTATGTATCCGGTATTCTGGGCCATATACCCATAGAAATAATCCTCAAATCCGTCCAGGCTGTACAGATTCACCCGCGATACCCGCCGGTAGGAAAACAGCCGCGCCTTATCGTACATCCTGTATTTCTCAAAAAGTTCCACGGCGTCCTGGGTTCCCACGCTCCGCTTTATGATCGGAAGCTTCTGATCAACATAGTCCCGCATCTTATCCCTGACCCGCGCAAGAAGCTCCTCATCGATCGTAAAGTCACCGCGGGCATCCACGAAAAAGCCCTTTCCCACAGAGAAATCCACGGATACCTTCCTGATCCTGTCAGCTCCCACTACTTCATAGAATGCTTTCAGCATGATCAGCGTCGCGCTTCTCTGGTATGTCTGCATTCCCGGCTTCTCGGCTGTCGTGATAAACTTCACATGGCTTCCGCTTCTGATCTTCTTATGCAGTTCCGCCAGTTTCCCGTCCACAGACGCCAGAATAATGTCATAGGGATACTTCGGCTGAAACTCCTCTGTGATCTCAAACAGTCTTGTTCCTGTCTCGTATTCCCGTTCTTCCCCTTCTATAAATACCTTTACCACCTGTCAAACCCTTCCCTTTCTACCAGGCCACAGCCGGGAACGACACCGGCGCTGTCAGCACGGCCGCCCTACCGTCTATCTTCTCCCTGCAATAGTCCGCCATAAAATCGATGAATATATGTTCCAGACCGTAATGTCCTCCATCGATCACCGCCACGCCGTCGGCCACCGCGTCGATACCGTCATGATGTCCGATATCTCCGGTGATCAGTACCTGGGCGCCCGCTTTCTTCGCTTCCGGAGCCATACCCTTTCCGGAACCGGGACAGACGGCTGCCCGCCGGATCATCTCTGAGGCGGCTTCCGCGCCGTATACAGTCACATACGGCAGTCCAAACGCTTCCTTTACCTGTTCCGCCAGTTCCTTCAGAGATACCGCCTCCAGAAGGATCCCCGCCTTACCGATACCGTAAGGCACGCCGTTTGCTTCCCCCATAAGTTCCAGAGGCTGCCCCTCCAGAAGATGAAGCCTTGCCGCCGCCAGATCCGCCATACATCCCGGTGCAGCGTCAAAATTCGTATGCATCGCATAACAGCAGATATCATTCCGGATCAGCTTCATAAGCCGTCTGCCGATAAAATCTCCGTCATTTACATGCTTAACCGGCGAAAAGATCAGCGGATGATGGGTCAGCAGAAGATCCGCCTTCTCTCTGACCGCCAGTTCCACCACTTCATCCGTAGCATCTAAAGCCACCAGAATTCTCCGTATCTCCTTGTCTGACCGGCCGGTCAAAAGGCCGGGATTATCCCAGCTGCAGGCATAGCTCTCCGGCGCCAGTTCATTCAGCTTCTCGATCCATTCTCCGCATTTCAATAAAATCAGCCTCCTTCTCAGCCGGTATCTTCTCCTCCATACGGGCGCCGTGCACGTTCACGCATGGTCCGTAGTCCATATCCTGCTCCGTAATCAGTTCCGTCACACGGCACATAGGCCGCACGCTCACGCACGGTACGCGTCCATAGCCCGCTCCGTAATCAGTTCCGTCATGCGGCACATAGGCCGCACGCTCACGCGCGGTACGCGTCCATAGCGCGCCGGTTGCATGCGAGACGCTGCCCCAGCTCTTCTCTCCGCGCCGCCGCTTTCTCTCCGGCCTGGCCTTCCAGCCCGGCCAGGATCCGCGACAGTACGCCCTCCTCCCGTTTCAGGAAATCAGAAAGCACCGGGTCTTTCTCCCGGATCAGGCACGGTCCGTAGACGGCCTGGGCCATATCAAGCGGCTCCATCTCCCCGCGCACCGCGTCCATAACCACATAAAACTTTCCGTCCTCGCAGAGCATCCGCTCTTTCGCGATCAGGAAACCATTCTCCTGCAGATACACCCGGACCTTCTCCGGTTCCGACTGCGGCGACAGGATCCAGTGCCGGACCGTATCCCAAAGCGCACGCCCCTCCCGAAGAATATGTATGATCAGCTCGCCTCCCATACCGGAAGCGATCACCGTGTCCGCCTCCCCCGGCTCCAGACCGCTGACGCCGTCGCTGAGCCGCGCTTCGATCAGACCATCCAGGCCATGCCGGACAATATGCTCTTTCGCGCGAGCCAGAGGCCCTTCCCTTATATCCATGGCCAGCGCATGTACAGCAATCCCCCGCTCCACAAGCGTGATCGGCACATACCCATGATCCGTTCCTATATCAGCCACACGACTTCCGGGAAGTACAAAGGAAACCACCATCTCCAGCCTGTCAGACAGTTTAATATCCATCTGTCATCTGTCCTTCCTGCCGGTACTCAGACCGCTTACTCATCCAGATAATCCTTCAGTTTCTTGCTGCGGCTGGGATGGCGGAGCTTCCGAAGCGCCTTCGCCTCGATCTGTCGGATACGCTCTCTGGTCACATTAAACGTCTTGCCGACCTCCTCCAGCGTCCTGGAACTGCCGTCGTCCAGTCCAAGCCGGAGTTTCAATACCTTCTGCTCCCTGTCAGTCAGGGTATCCAGCACCTCCAGAAGCTGCTCACGAAGCAACGTAGACGTAGCCGCATCCTCAGGATCCGCCACATGGTCATCCGGAAGGAAGTCTCCCAGATGGCTGTCCTCCTCCTCGCCGATAGGCGTCTCTAAGGATACCGGTTCCTGAGAGATCTTTATGATCTCCCTCACGCGGTCCACCGGCATCTCCATCCTCTCCGCGATCTCTTCCGGCTGCGGCTCCCTTCCCAGCTCCTGCAGAAGCTGTCTGGAAGTCCGTTTCAGCCGGTTGATAGTCTCATTCATATGAACCGGGATACGGATCGTCCTGGCCTGGTCCGCGATAGCGCGGGTAATGGCCTGCCGGATCCACCAGGTGGCATAGGTGCTGAATTTATAGCCCTTCGTATAATCAAACTTCTCCACAGCCTTAATCAGGCCCAGATTCCCCTCCTGGATCAGATCCAGAAACTGCATGCCGCGCCCCACGTACCGCTTGGCAATGCTTACTACAAGGCGCAGATTCGCTTCTGTCAGACGCTTCTTGGCTTCCTTGTCCCCCATCTCGATCCGCTTGGCTACCTCGATCTCCTCATCCATGGTCAGCAGCGGGATCTTACCGATGTCTTTCAGATACATGCGGACAGGATCCTCGATCCCCACCCCTTCCGGCACGGACAGATCGATCTTCTCCAGGTCGATCTCTTCCTCGCTGTCCAGGTCCATCTCTTCATCCAGAAACAGATCCATGTCCAGATCAAGATCGTCTTCCCCTCCCATACGGATCACATCTACCTGGTTCGAATCCAGGAAATCATAGACTGCGTCCCATTTATCAGAATCCAGGTCGTCGCCGGCAAAAAAGCTTTGAATCTCCTGGCTGTCCAGAGTATTTTTCTTCTTTCTGGCCTCTGCCAGCAGCCGCTGCAGTTTTTCCTCAAATCCCAATACCTTCTCGTCCATATAATCCTACCTTTCCGCAGTCTGCATATAGTTTGGCCCTAATCAAGGGAAATATGCAGGGTCTTAAGCGCGCTCTGAGCCTTAATGATCTCCTGCAGCTGACCGATGTCCGCGGCCGTCCTGCTGGCTTCATCCAGACTGTTTTTGCGCACTTTTATCACCGTCTCCGAAAACGCTTTCTTCTGCTCTTCACTTCCGAGAGAATCCTTTAGACTGGCATTGAAAAGCGCCGCTACCTCCTTGTACTGTGCCTCGTCATTGATGAAATGATTCAGTATCCCGGCCGGCGAAAGACTGCCGGCTTCATGTCCTTCAAATACCATCTGCGCCACCGTGTGGTACAGCTCCTCCTTAAAATCATCCGGCGTAATGATGCCGCGGATCTTATCAAACAGCCGCGGATCCTCGATCAGCCATGTGAGCAGCAGCCTCTGGGACTGCTTCGCGCCGTCCTCCTTCTCCCTTTTCTTCGGCCCGGCCCTGTGCGTTCCTCCCCCGCCAGCCGGCTCGTTCCGCGTCACGCCGCTTTCTGTTCCCCCAGGCAGCGGAATCTGCCGCGCGGAATCCGCGTAACTCCCGTATCCGGCTGACTGTCTGGATTCCGCCCAGGCCGGTCCAAGCCTTGCCGCCGTCCGGTTCACTAACTGTTTCAGATCCTGATAATTGATAAACTGCTCCCTGGAAACCGCCTGTATATAATTGTCCCTCTCCAGGGCATCGGGAAACTCCAGAAGCTTCTTTGCCACTTCCGTATAAAAGTTCGTCTTCTGCTCCGGATCTTCCAGATCATACCCCCGTTTTAATACATCGATCTCAAACAGGAAACTGTTCTTTGCCTCCTGAATCCTCTTCCGGAATGCGTCGGCGCCCAGATTCTTGATGAATTCATCCGGGTCCTTATAAGGCTTCATATTCAGCACCTTACAGGAGATTCCCACTTCCTTAAGGATCGGGATCGCCCTCAGCGCCGCCTTCACACCCGCGTCGTCGCTATCATAGGTCAGGACTACCTGGCTGGTATAACGCTTCAGCAGCGAAGCGTGCTGCGTGGTAAACGCCGTTCCCAGGGACGCCACCGCGTTGGTAAAGCCCGCCTGGTGCATGGCGATCACATCCATATAGCCCTCGCAGATCAGAAAATACTTCTCTCTGGACGACTTTGCGAAATTAAGGCCGTAGAGATTCCGGCTTTTATCGAAAAGCTTCGTCTCCGGAGAGTTTAAGTACTTGGGTTCTCCTTCCCCCATAACGCGCCCGCCGAAGCCGATGACCCGGTTGTTCGTATCCATGATCGGGAACATAACACGGTTCCAGAACTTGTCCCACGTCCCCCGCTCCGAAATCGTGAAAAGTCCCGATTCCTTCAGAATATTATCACTGTAGCCCTTCCCCTTCAGATAACGGTACAGATCGTCGCTGGTCTTATTCGAATAGCCGAGACCGAAATGGCGGATCGTATCGTCGCTTAAGGCACGCTTCGTCAGATATTCGTATCCGATCCGTCCGTGAGGCTGCCTGAGCTGATAATGAAAATAATTCGCCGCCAGCTTATTGATCTCGAGAAGCGTCATCTTAAGATCCGCCTGGGCTTTGGCCTCCTTCGACATCTCCTGCTTCGGAAGCTCGATCCCCGCACGGTCGGCCAGGACTTTCAGCGCCTCCGGGAACGTATAATTCTCATATTCCATTAAAAACGTGATCACATTGCCGCCTGCCCCGCAGCCAAAGCAGTAATACATCTGCTTGTTCGGGGAGACAGAAAAGGACGGGGATTTCTCATGATGGAAAGGACACAGCCCGAAATAGCTGCTGCCTTTCTTCTGGAGCTTCACATACCCGGAAACAATATCCACGATATCGCTTCTGGAACGGACCTCCTCCACCACATCATCCGGGTAGAACATGAGAACACCCCCTTTCTGTATCTCTCAGACTGTTATCCCACTGTACAGTACCGGCTGATTCCTAGGCCTTCCAGGCCTTCGGAACAAACAGCTCCTCAAAACGGTCAATGGCATAACTGTCGCTCATACCCGCGATATAATCACAGACCACCCGGGATTTCTTCTCCCCGCGCTCACTCATCAGACGCTGGTATTCCTCCGGCAGTTCGTCTGTGTGTTCGATGTAATATTTGTAAAGCGTCTCGATCAGCTGCTGGGCCTTCTTCTCCTCGCTCTTGGCCACGCTTCCGCTGTAGACATTGGCAAACATCCAGACGCGCAGACCCTTCATCGCCTTCTCCACATCCCGCGACATAAGGATCGCCGGCTTGTCCATGCTCTGGGCGATCACATCGTGGATCATGTTATTCAGACGGTCCCGTACGCTGGAACCCAGGATCTCCGTATACTCCCGCGGAAGATCCGTCTCCCGGAAGATCTTCGCCCGGATGGCGTCGTCGATGTCATGGTTAATATAGGCGATCTTGTCGGAAAGCCGCACGATACAGCCTTCCAGCGTAGAAGGCCTTCCCGATGTGCGGTGATTCAGTATCCCGTCCCGCACTTCCTTCGTCAGGTTCAGTCCCATGCCGTCCTTCTCCAGCACTTCCACCACACGGACGCTCTGAACCGCATGGACGAACCCGTCCTCACAGATCTGATTCAGAACATACTCCCCGGAATGTCCGAAGGGCGTATGCCCAAGGTCATGGCCCAGGGCGATGGCTTCCGTCAGGCTCTCGTTCAGCCGCAGGGTCTTGGCGATCGTTCTGGCGATCTGCGACACCTCCAGCGTATGGGTCAGGCGCGTACGGTAATGGTCTCCCTCCGGCGCCAGAAACACCTGTGTCTTATGCTTCAGTCTGCGAAAGGACTTGCAGTGCAGGATCCTGTCCCGGTCCCTCTGGTACTCCGGCCGCATATCGCACAGCGGCTCCTGCCGGTCCCTCCCCTGGGTATTCTGACTCAGGGCCGCATAGGGACTCAGATACTCCGCTTCCATCTTCTCAAGCATCTCTCTGGCTGACATGCCGGCACCCCCTGTTCTATGTATATTTTCCATTCCTGTATTTTACGACTGACAAAAACGCATACATAGATATTATAACATAATTTTCTCTATAACGCATCTATTTCCACACAAAATATATTAAAATTTGCTGAAGAATCCGAATCTTTTCCGCACCATAATCATTCCCCCTCCATGGGCAGACTGCCGAGATCCAGCAGTTGTGCCCACCGGCCGGCAAGCCGCTCAAAGGTCCAGGACGCGTTGGCCGGGCTGGTGGACGGCAGGAGAATGATATCCCTTCCGCACTGCTTCTTCTGGTACATATCGTAAAGCCGCTTTGCCGTCGATCCGTTCGCATAGATCCTCTCAACAGCGCTTTCGGACAGGATCCTTCCGATATCTGAAGGCACCACATTCGTAATGCTGGCGTCGCTGGAGCCGGCAATATCGCAGGAAGCGATCACATCCCACAAAGCGATGCGGCTGTCCAGAAGAAGCGTCTTCTTCTCACTGATTGTCTGAGGAACCGCCTTTCCGGTCACCGCCGCCAGTACTTTCCAGAACCGGTTCTGCGGGTGGCCGTAGAAAAATCCGTTCTCCCGGGACTTTACCGACGGGAATGTTCCCAGGATCAGGATCCTTGACCGCTCATCGTACACCGGTTCATACAAATGTATCTGGTGGGTGCGCTCCGCCATAACTGCCGCCTCCTTCCGCAATCTCGATACTATTATTATACCATGTCCTCCGGACATGCTCCCTCCGGGGGATGCGCACGGTTCGCTTCGGTGTTTTGTCCTCACTTCGTTCGGACACCGAACCGGCGCGGTATAATCTCTGTCGAGATTATACCATATTTCCCCCAAAATAGCAATCCGGTTTTCGAACATTTGTTCGATTCTTAAATGTGTGCCGTCCCTGCAGAAATCTCTCCGGCCGCGATGCCTCAAAGCTGTCCGGACAGCCCGGCAGGCATTTACACCGGCAGGCTGTCACGCACGCATAATACTCCCCACCCCAGCTGGGGATTCGGCCAGGAAGGATAGCCCGGGAGCTGTCTGGCTCCCCGGATCAGGTACGCCTTCAGCTTCTCGCCGTAGAGAAAGGCGTCGTTCCCGTCCACGATCCCCCACTGCATCAGAAGCGCCGCGCTTCCGCTCACCATGGGCGCCGCGAAAGAGGTTCCCGTCACCGACTCATAACCGCCGCCGGCCTTCGGCGCCATAATACCCACGCCCGGCGCCGCCAGCTCCGGCTTTACCTGGTCGGTAATCCTTGTAAATCCACGCCCCGAGAAATCCGCGTAAGTCTGATAAAAACCGTTATAAGCCCCCACGGAGACCGCCGCCCGCGCTGTGGACGGAATCGTCAGCGTCGTATCCGGCGTCGCCCCCAAAAATCCGGTGGCCCTGTTCAGAACCGCGGAGGAAGGCAGCCAGAGATCATATCTTCCCCTTATGATACGCACCGGCGTCAGGCGGAATTTCCAGATGCCGCCGGTCAGATATTCTCCCCGCAGCGGCATGATGTCGAAATAGATCTCCTGCGCGGCGCTGTACGGCCCCGGCTCTCCGTAATAGACCAGGATCCGGGTATTCCCATGATCCAGCGTCTGCGTCCCCGTCACCGCCGGCAGCGGTCCCAGCTCCACGCCGTCCGGCATGACCAGGGTAATGCGCAGTTCATCCACATACTCCTTCCAGAGCTGGACGTTCAGACCCGTCTCATAATCCGACACCGACAGCTCCACATCCATGGGATTTCGTTCCGTCAGCATTCCGGAAATATGACCGCCTCCCGCACCTTCATTGCCGGTGCCGATCACGATGGACGACCGGCCGTAGGACGCGATTCCGTCAATATACGTTTCCAGAAGGCTGGTCCCGTCGTGGGAACCGTAGGTATTGCCGAAGCTGAGATTTACAGCCAGAGGCTTTGCCGCGGCCGCCGCGTACCGGACCACATAGTCCAGTCCCCGCATCAGTTCCGTAGTCCACGGGAACCCCAGCGGGGACGGCACGCCAAGCTTTACCACCAGAAGCTCGCTCTCATAGGCCACGCCGCGGTATTTCCCGCCGCTCTCCCGGCCGTTTCCCGCCGCGATTCCGGCCACCGCCGTCCCGTGGCCGCTTTCATCCGCCGACGGCACCAGATGTTTCGCCTCCTGACGGTTCTCTGTCCTCAGCGCCTCGTTGATCTCCTCCCGCGTAAATACCTTCCCAAGCGCCTGGTCCCACAAAAACGCGATCCTGGTGCTTCCGTCCTCATTTCGGAAATCCTCGTGGAAATAATCGATGCCGGAATCAAGAACAGCCACCAGCACGCCCCGCCCCGTCAGATCCGGCACGTAACTGCTGCCCGCAATCTGCACCGGAGAAATGCAGGACGCGGACCTGGCCCGGTCAACGGCAAAATACAGCCGTTTCGGTTTCTCCACATATTCGACCTGGGGATATTCCGAAATTCTCTCCACCATATTTTCCGGCACCGTCAGGATCGAATAATTGTTGAGAAGCGTCACCGCCTCTATCTTAACACCGGCCCCGCGAAGTTCCGAGAGCATCCCGTCAAGAGGCCCGCTGTGCTTCACGATCAGCTCCCAGGTTCGTTCCGCGCGGTCGTAGCCTACTCCCAGGTCCTCCGAACGTGCCCGTTCCTCTTCGGTGGCTTCAAGAGCCAGGTTCAGCAGATTTTCCAGTTTCTGATCCTGCATGGATCCCTCGCAAAAACATTTTCATACCAATCCTATGAGGCCGTCATGGAAAATAATGCAAAAAGAGCCGACATAAAAACCGCAGGTGATGCCGCAGCCCTCTCAGGCCGCGGAACCACCCGCTCTGTGTCTGCTTTCTGATTTCGATTTTTGATGGCTTCATCGTCGCTGCCGGTTTCGTCCATCCTTTTCCCACCGCATATCTGGTTCCCGGCTGCTCTGCCGGAACCGTACCTCCTTAGAAGTAAGCCGCGGCAAATTTATCTGCCGGCGTTCTTCACCGCCGCCGCGATCGACACGCCGATCTGCCCGTTGTAGGGGATCAGCGTAGCCTGGAACGCGTGGTACAGGTCCGATTTGCCGGGCCACACGGTTCCCATGAGATGGTTCTTCTCATCCAGCTGATGGAACCAGGAACCATTGACATGATCCAGAACCGTCGTGTCCAGATATTCCATAAACGCCGCGTAATCCTCAGCGTATTCTTCTCCGCTGGTGACCCGGTAAAGGGCCGCGGAGGTATTGATGGCTTCCGCCAGCGTCCAGTGCATCCGGTCGTGAACCACCGCGTTGCCGTTCCAGTCCGTCGTATAGACGATGCCCGGCGCACCGTCGCAGTTCCAGGCGTCGGAGACAGCCCTGCGGTACAGCTTCTTCGCCGCCTCCAGATAGGAGACGCTCTTCTCCGAATCCGCTCCGTAGGTGGATACCGCCCACTGGGTGATCAGTCTCGCCCACTCGATGCCGTGTCCCGGCGTCGCGCCGTAGGGCTTGAACGGATCGTCCGGCTTCTCCTTATTGCATTCCAGATCCGCGACCCAGCTGCTGGAGAAATGCTCCGGCAGCCGCCAGTCGTTCTGCTTCGCCCAGACAAGCACATGATCGATAATCCTGCCCGCGCGGACTCGGTACTTCTCATCTCCCGCCGCGTCGGCCGCCGCCAGGAACGCCTCTACCGTATGCATATTGGCATTGAGCCCGCGGTAACTGTCAAGCTCCGTGAATTCCGTGTTCCAGGTATCGCAGGACAAGCCCTCGTCCTCGTTCCAGAACTTCTCGTCATACAGCTTACACGCGTTCTCCAGAAGCTCTTCCGCTCCTTCCCGTCCGGCCAGCAGCGCAGAAGTGGCCGCCAGGATCACGAACGCGTGGGCGTAGCACTGTTTGGTCGGAAGATGGCCGCCGTCCGCCTTAAGTCCCGCGTACCAGCCGCCGTTCGCGTCGTCGTGCAGTTCTCCCATAAGACCCTTAAGTCCCTGGTCCGCCAGCTCCCCGCAGCCCTCATAGCCCATCATATGGCCGATGCTGTACACATGGACCATGCGGGACGTGATCCAGGTCTCCCTGGGCCTGTCCGTCCAGGGCGTTCCGTCGTCTCCAAGATAATAGGATGAGCCTCCGGGCGAAGGAAATCTCTTCCCGAACCGAAGGATCCCCTCCCCGACCTCTTTCAGAAACGCGCGGTTCTCATCCGTGCCGATCTGATACTTCTGTGTATTTCCCATAACCGTTCACCCTCCTGATGATAACTCGTATTCTTTCTCTATACTATCACATCTGCCTGTGCCGCCACAAGAAGAATTACAAATTTTTTTCCGGCCGCAGGAAAATGGGTGACCGTGCATTCTTACGCGCCGGCAGAGCAGAAAAAGGGCGCGCACACGCCGGCTGCGAACCGGACGTCCTGCGCGTCCCTTATGAAAAATACTTTTACCTTTGCAGCCGGAACACGACCGGCGGCTTCCCGGTCAGTTCCTTTGTGCGGCCGTCCGGCTGGCCAAGACCCGCGCTTACCAGGAAGCTATGCCCGTCCTGCCTGCGCGTGCCGCTTTCGTCCACAATGGTAAATGCGTCTTTATCCAGCTGAATCTCCACATCCCTGCTCTCGCCGCCTTCCAGGAATACGCGCGCAAATGCGCAGAGCCTGCCGTTTGTCGGGGCGAACGCGGATTCCGTGTCCTTTATGTAGACCTGGACCACTTCTTGTGTGGCGACGGCGCTCCGGTTGGTTAGCCGAACGGTCAGTGAGACCCCCTCATCCGGCCGAACGGCAGCCGCCTTCCCTGCGTCTTCCGCTGCCTGCATACCCGACACATCAGCAGCGGTTTTCCCAGCCGCCGGTTTATCCGATACGCCGTCCGCACGCACTGCGCCTTCTTCTGCCTGCATACCCGACACATCAGCAACGATTTTCTCGGCCCCCGGTTTATCCGATACGCCGTCCGCACGCGCTTCCGCCACATCGCCGGCCTGTTCCGCATCCGCGGAAAATGTCTTCCCGCCGCAGCTTACGGATTCCACACACACATCGCCGTAAGTCAGGCCGTACCCGAAGGGATACAGGGGCGTCCCCTCAAAATACCGGTAAGTTCTCCCCTTCATGGAGTAATCCTCAAACGCCGGCAGATCGTCCACGCTGTTATAGAACGTGACCGGCAGCTTTCCGGACGGAGACAGTTCCCCAAACAGAATCCTGGCGACGGTCCTGCCGCCCCGGGCGCCCGGATACCAGACCTGCATCACCGCGCCGGCATGCTCCTGCTCATAGCGCAGATCCATGGCGCTTCCGGTCATATTTAACACCACCGCCGGTTTTCCGGTCTCAAGCACCGCCCGGATCAGCTCTCGCTGGGACTTTGGAAGCAGAAGGTCGTTCTTGTCGCCGGAAGCGTAGCTGTTGCCGGTATCGCCTTCCTCTCCCTCCAGCGTTTCGTCAAGTCCCACGCAGAGAATGACCACATCGCTCTGTTCCGCCACGCTGACCGCCTCGCTGATCCGGTCCTGCGGATGCGCCAGGCTCTCCACCTTATCTTTGTACAGATGGCAGCCCTCGGAATAATACACCCGGATCCCGGCGGCTTCCGCCTCGTCCTGGATGCCTTCCAGCACGGTGATATATCTGGAAGACGTTCCATGGTAGTTCCCGATCAGGGCGGCCCTGCTGTTGGCATTGGGGCCGACCACGGCGATTGCCTTTAACTGGTCCTTCTTAAGCGGAAGGATGCCGTCGTTCTTCAGAAGCACCACGCTCTCCGCCGTGGCCCGATCCGCCATCTCAAGGTGCTCTTCGCATTCGATCCGGTCATAGCCGATCTTATCATACTCCGTCTCGTCGAAAAGCCCCAGCAGGAATCTGGTAGTAAACAGCCTCTCCGCCGCCGCGGTGATCTCTTCTTCCGTCACAAGTCCATCCTGATATGCCTTTAAGACATGAAGGTAAGTACTTCCGCAGTTTACGTCGCAGCCGTTTTTCAGCGCCAGCGCCGCGGATTCCTCCGCCGTGGCCGTCACCATATGCCTCGTGTGGAAATCCCGGATCGCCCAGCAGTCCGAGACAAAATGCCCCTGGAAATTCCATTTCCCGCGCAGAATCTCCTTAATCAGCGTCCTGCTGCCGCAGCACGGCTCCCCGTTGGTCCGGTTGTAAGCGCCCATGACCGCCTCTACCCCGGCCTCGGTCACAAGCTTCTCAAACGCCGGAAGATACGTCTCATACAGGTCCTTATCGGATACCTCCGCGTCAAATTCATGCCGCAGCGCCTCCGGCCCGGAATGCACCGCGAAATGCTTGGCGCAGGCAGCCGCCGACAGATACTCCCCGTCGCCCTGCAGGCCGTTTACGAACGCCTTGCCCAGCTCGCCGGACAGGTACGGGTCCTCCCCGTAGGTCTCCTGGCCGCGTCCCCATCTGGGATCGCGGAAAATGTTGACGTTGGGCGACCAGAAGGTCAGCCCCTTATAGATATCGCGGTCGCCCTTTTTGCTGGCCGCGTTATATTTGGCCCTGCCTTCCTCAGCGACCACCTTTCCGGCCTCGCTGAGAAGTTCCGTGTCGAAGGACGCCGCCATGCCAACCGCCTGCGGGAAGCTGGTGGCCACGCCGGCCCTCGCCACGCCGTGGAGCGCCTCGTTCCACCAGTTGTACGCCGGTACGTTAAGCCTCGGGATCGCCGGCGCGTCGAATTTGAGCTGAGACGCCTTCTCCTCCAGGGTCATCTGACTCACCAGCTCGTGCGCTCTCTGTTTTGCTTTTTCTCTGTCTCTCATATTCGGTCTCCTTACAGATTTAACTTTATACTCCATATGATTTCCGTCCAGTGCTGCTCTTTCTGCATCTCATTACGATGCCATTCGTTCTGCGGCGGTTCTTTCTGCGGCTTATTTTCGCACGGAAACGTGGACACTCAACAATAAATACTCATCCGTCCCAACAGACAAACTGCACCCTGCCGACGTTTACATACGCTTCACAATCATCTGTGTCCGTACCATGCGGAATTCTTCCGCCACATCCATATCTTCCGTCATATCCAGAACCGGCTCTCCGTCGATTCCGAAATGCACCCGCCGGATCCCGCTGCTGCGTGCTCCGTCGACGCCGGGCCTGGCGTGATAGGTATTCCATACATTTCCGTCCTCATCAGTCACATAGGCGTTATGCCCGGTGCCGAATTCGCCTTCCACGCTTCTGGAAGTCAGGATCGGATAATTGGTTTTCCTCCAGTTATCCGGCTGCAGGGGATCGCCGCCGTCCTTAAGCGTCAGCAGGCCGACCACATAGGAAGTATCCACCGCCGCGCTGGAAAATGTCAGGTACAGCCTGCCGTCCCTTATCAGAGCAAATGGTCCCTCGTCCACGAAGGTGTGGTTATTGGCCCAGCCATACTCCGGCTTGGACAGGATCACCGGCTCGGTCAGGAGCCGCCATGGTTCATCCGGATCCAGTCCGGCAATATAGAGCCACGCGCCCAAGTCCTTCGGCAGGAACTGTCTCTGGGACCAGACGGCGTACCATTTCCCCTGCCACTCAAAACAGGTCATGTCCAGCGTGATCTCTTTGCCGGCCTCGCAGATATCTCTGCCGTCCGCCTTCACTACCCGCCTGGGAGCCGACCAGTCTTCGCGGCGGACAGGGTCTCCGCCCTCCCGCAGCATCATCACATGGCTCTCCTCGCAGAAAAATGGTCCCGGCGTAGCCGCATGGAAGATCGCAAGCCTCCCGCCGATCTCGTGGAACTCCGGCGCCCACAGAAGGCCGCCGATGCCCGGGCAGGTCGTGCTGTCCAGAAGCAGATGCTCCCCCGCCGTCACCAGTCCGGTAAGCGTATCCGCCGCCCGGATGTAGAGGGTGTGGTTGCCGTCGGCGTCATTGGTGGCGATGAAATAGTACTTGCCTTTCCAGCGGCAGACGCAGGGGTCGGCCCGGTTCTCCGCCACCGGGAACGCGAAATGATCCTGATGTATCCGGCCTGTTATGGAATAGACGCCTTCTTTCCCGAAATCCACCTGCGTAAGATCCCAGTCTATCCGCTTGGACGCGGAGGTACCGTCGCTGTAAAGCGCAGTGGAACGGTACGATTCCAGGGCTTCCGGGGAAGAAACTTCCACTGTCTCCGGGAATCTGATCCCGGTATTATACGGAGTCAGAAGCTTGTTCCGCAGGCGGCCGGCTATATTCTCCGGGATTTCGAGGACATTGTGGGGAATGGCGCCCTCGATCCCGGATATGTCCGGGATTCCGTCAAGTGTATGGTTTCCGCACGTCTCCGCGCTATTACCGTTTGCGGAGTTTTCACACGCTCCTGTAAGAACACTGCTCTCGAAGTTTTCGCACACCTCCGGCACGCTGCCAAGCACCAGTCCGCCGTCCGCAGACGGCCGCCAGGCATTTCCCGTCACTGACGAGACACAGCATACGCCGTCCCGTTCCTGCCAGATAACGGTAATATCACCGGTATCCGCACTGCAGCTGCACTGCACCTTCTCCACATAATCCGTTCCCAGCTTCAGAAGCCCCAGCTCCTCATAACATAACAGGTCGTCGGACCGGAAACAGAGCACGCATCCTCTGCTCTCCGTATCGTCCTCCCCGTCTCCGCCTGTGCGGACGGCGGCGACTCCGAAGCTGCCGTCCGGCAGCCGGAAAAGCCACGGATTCTTCATACTCTTCGGATTTAAAGAACCGTCCGCGTTCTCTGTCGCTTTCGCGAACAGCACGCCGCTGTTATGGTTCAGCGCCCTGTATTTGCTTCCATCTTCACTGAGCGCCAGATGCATACTGTAGGCCAGTTTCGGATCGTACAGTACCTCATTGACCGGCGCTCGCGTATAATTCAATAAATATGCCATCCCTGAAATTCCTTCCATATCGTTCTTTATAATCATTCTTCCATACCATCAGCTGAACCACTCTCCACAGGCTTTGTAATCGTATCTGCAGCAGGCGGCAGGACACCCTTCCTCCGACGGATGCGCACGGTTCGATCCGGTGGCTTTGCCCTCTCCCCATTCTGACACCATATCGATGCGGTATATTCTCTGACGAAATGGCGCCACGCTATACGATAACTTTCATATGCACCCGTTTAAGCGTCGGATCCAGGTCCCGGTCGGCGGACAGGTCGAACCTCGGCCTTCCCTCCGCGTCAAAATGCACACGCCGGATCCCCACGCACCGCAAATGGCCGTCGATACTGGTCTCGCCGTGGTAAGCGATCATCAGATTCCCGTCCTCATCGGTGTAGAAGGAGTTATGCCCGGGCCCGTATACCCCTTCCACAGAGTAATACGAAAGCACCGGATAACCGCTCTTTGTCCAGTTGGCCATATCTAAAAGGTCGTCGTCCGCGTTCGCGGTCAGAAGCCCCAGCACATATGTATAGGCGTTCGCGGAACCGCCGGAATAGGTCAGATAGACTTTTCCGTCCGCCTGGAACGCATAGGGGCCTTCGTTATTGATGGTGCCGTCTACATTTTCCCAGCCGTAAAGAGGTCTGGTAAGAAGCACCGGCTCACTGGTCAGCTGCCACGGCGTCCTCTCATCGGTTTCCGCGATATAAAGCATGGAACCGGTGTCCATCGGACTGCCGATATGCCGCCTGTACGACCAGACCAGATAGGATCGTCCGCCCGCTTTCAGATAAGTCATATCCAGCGTAATGCCGTCCTCCGAAAGCCCGCTTCCGTCCTTTCGCCGCACCCGCACCGGATCCGTCCAGCTGTCGGGATCTGTGATGCTTCCGCCCTTTTTCAGCCGCATCATATGGCACTGAGGCCCCCATACGCGGCCGCTGACCGCGAACAGAATGTAAAGCTCGCCGCCGATCAGATGGAATTCCGGGGCCCAGAAGGTCTGATGCAAATTGCGCTTCTCGTCCTCTCCGAGGATCAGATGTTCCGTGATCCCTTTCGCGAACAGACCGTCCACGGTCGGCGCCTCTCTTATGTACAGGCCGATGTCGTTCTTATTATCATTGGTCGCAATGTAATATTTTCTGCCTTCCCAGGACAGAATCACCGGATCGCCATAACCCTCCGCCAGAGGAAATGGGTAGCGGATCTCCTGTACCGTACCTGATATCTCATAGATCCCGCTCCGTCCGAAATTGACGGTGGAAATGTCCCACTCCACCCGCCGCAGCGTCCGGGAGCCGTCGGAATAGGTCAGAGTTGCCTTCACGTCCGCAAGCGCCTCCGGCGAATCTGTCTCCACCGTTTCCGGCACGGATACGCCGCAGTTGTAAACCCGGTTCCAGTACTGTTTCATGTGGTCGTACAACTGCTCATCAATGTTCACGACACTGCCGGTAACGGTCTCGCCAGATTCCAAAGAGAGGCTGGAAGCAACAGTCTGTGACACAACTCTCCCGAATCCGCCGACTTCGGTTTCCGCCCCGCTACCTGAGCTCTCCTGTCCGGCCTCAGCCACACTCTTCCCCAAATCCAGCGGCGTCTCCTCCCGGAAGTTAATAAAATCCTTCGTCGTCCAAAAGAACAATTTCCCGGCCATCTCTTCATCCGCACTGCCATCCTCATTCACGGAAACAGCCGCGATCCCGTACCTTCCTTCCCCGATATAAAACACCCGCGGCTCCTTCACGCCTTTCGGATGGATCGTATCGTCCGCCCGGATCGTGCCCTGCGCAAACACGACGCCGTAATTCTGGTTCAGCGGCCGGAAATGAACGCCGTCCCCGCTTACGGCCAGATGGACGCTCTGCGCCAGGCCCGCGGGATATTCTCCCGGAACCGGCGTGCGTGTATAGACCATGACCGAAAATCCGGTATTCTCCCGACTCATGCTTTATGCCTCTCCTTTCATGCGTTTCCCGGTCATATCGATCAGAAACTTCATAAACGGGTTCTCCGGCTCCGTCACCGGCGCCGCGCCGTCGCGGCCGAACACCATATCGCAGGGCGTTTCCTCCGTATAGGGCAGCCACTCCGGCATCGGGGCGCCGTCCGCGTCCGGACCGTTGGGATCGCCGGTCTTGATAAAATTGGTCCAATAATTGCACATCTGCCTGGCCAGGTCGTAATGCTTTCCCACGAAGGGCCGCCAGCATTTGGCCAGCGTTTCAAAGAAGAACCACAGGTCCACCGAATGGAAGGTTCCCGGATGATCCCAGCCCGGGATCTCTCCGTCGAACCGGTAATAGTAATAATCATTAGAGCTTCCGAGCCGTTTCTTCTCCAGGAACAGGCTCTTGGCCGTACACTCGATGCCTGCCGCCTTCGCGTAAAGTCCCGGCCGCTCTGCCCTGCGCGCCTCTTCAAACGCGAGGAATTCCTGCGCCCGCTCCCCGAAGGCCTCCTCCGCCTTCTGCTTCAGCTCCTCCTCCGAATCCGCCCGAAGAAAATTGGGGAATTCATCGCTGGTGTTGCCGGCCATGATCGGCACATCCACACATTTTCCCGCAAGGATCAGCGCGAGCGGCTCGCCGACACAGAACCGGCCGTCCTCTACCGTGAACATACGGCGGTGATCACGGGCATACTCGCTGTATTTATGTAAGATCTCGAAGGCGTCCAGCTTCCGGGCTTCCGCAAGCGACGAGACGCCGAGGAATTCAAAGAAATCCTCTCCGTTCTTCTCCGCCGACGCAAGCGGCTCCGGCGTTCCGATCCCGCCTCCGCCGTAGGGGCTGCGGATCATTCCGCTCATGACCACCGCCTTCTGGAACAGCCCCTTGTTGGCGGGGCACGCAATCTGGCTTAGGACGCTGCCGCCTCCGGCCGACTGGCCCGCGATCGTGATATTGCCCGGATCGCCGCCGAAGGCCGCGATATTGCGGACCACCCACTTAAGGCCCGCCTGCTGGTCCAGATTGCCGAAATTTGCCGGCGCGTCCGGCTGTTCGGCGGTGATCTGGGGATGAGCCAGGAAGCCGAATACATTGATTCGGTAATTCACCGTCACTACAACCACGCCGCGCCTTGCCAGGCGCTCGCCGTCAAATTCCATCTCCGCGGGATAGCCCCACTGCAGGCCTCCGCCGAAGAACCAGACCAGAACCGGCTGCTTCTCATCCGCGCTCTTCGCGCCTGTCCAGATATTTAAGTACAGGCAGTCCTCGCCCATGGCGATATCCGGATCCACATGCCACTCGCGGCAGTAGATATCGGTTCCCACTCCGGGCCTGTCCTGCACGGAAATGGGCGCGAAACGATAAGCGTCGCGGATTCCCTCCCAGTCGGCGCAGGGCTGGGGTGCTCTCCAGCGGTTCTCACCGACAGGCGGCGCGGCAAATGGTACACCCTTAAACGCTGTGATCCGCGGGTCCGCGGCCTCGATTCCTCTTACCAGTCCGTTTTCCGTTCTCGCGATTCTGATCATGCCTTCCTACCTCCATACACTTTTTTATCTAAAATATCATTCTTCCGTATAACCAAACTGTGCGGCCCTGTATGCGGAAACCGCGCTGCCGTTGCAGCTTCTTTCCTGCATGTCTGCTTATGCGAGTTATTCAAAACCGCATCGGACCGCGCGCCCACAATTCTTTTGTCTCACCAAATCCGATACCTTCCGCTCAGCGCCAGGAACGCGAAGAAATACAGGCAGTTATCGTAATACCGCCGTTTTCCCTTCCGCATCGGCAGCTCCCAGAAATGTTCCACCCACATGCGGGCGATCCGGGCGCGTTCGGAAAGACCTTCAATGCCTCTCCCATCCAGTCTCTCCGGCACCGCCAGCGCTCCCTGGGCGGCCGTGGCCGTGATCGCGATTGGATGCAGGGCCGCGTTCGGGATCGGCGTTCCGTCCACCTCGTAGATGCAGAACGGCTCCGCCGCCCGCTCGACTCCGAGATAATGCTGCAGCCGCTCCGCCGCGATCCACTGTCCCTCGTCGACGCCCCACCATTCACAGTCCAGCCCGATATTGGCAACGGTTCGGTAGGAATCGCTGAAGAACCAGTCATGACGGGCTTTCGTCCAGGGGAGCCGCTTCACCGGGCTTCCGTCGAACTCCGCGTACTCCGCCGACATTCCGGTCACCGGATGACAGGCGATCGACAGATATTTCCGGCTGGCCTGCGCCGCTTCCTTCCAGAAGGGCCGGTCCTCTTCATACGCCCACAGGGCGAACAGCTCGTAGAAATGCGGCAGATGGTAGGACGGATCCGTAAACGGACTTCCCGGCACGAACAGGATCAGATGGTTGTCCCGGTTCCACATCGCGTGTCCCGGCCTGCCGTTCTCCCCTTTATGCAGGCACGCCCGCAGGATCTCCTTCGCTTCTCTTTCATAATTGAAAATACCTTCGCCGTTCCCCCAGCGGTGGGCTGCGAAGAAGAGCGCCATCGCGAAAAACTCCTCTCCGTCCGGCGCCGGGCCATAGGCGTTCTTCTTCCCGTCCGGCGCGCAGGACCAGGCAAAATACCCCTCATTCGAGCCTTCGTCCATCCACATATAAGTCTTGGCCCATTTCCAGATGCGGTCGAACTCTTCCTTCATGTCCAGCTGGACGCTCATCATCATTCCGTAGGACATGCCCTCGGTCCGGGCGTCCACATTTCCGGTATCCTCGATATAAGCCATATCGTCCCCCACCGGGAAATAGACCCTGTCTTCTTCGTCATAGAAAAATGTATGTACGATCTCCCTGAGTCTCTTTGCGATCTCTGCCTCGCTTTTGCCGATCTCGGCAAATACGTTGCGGTATTCTTTCTTTAATTCCATAATTACTCCTTCTCCGGCGCGGACAGTACTACCTCACCGTCACGGACCTGAACGCGCACTTTGGAATCGTTCAGTTTCAGTTCGTCCAGCATTTCCCGCGGGATCTGCACCCGCCCGGCCTTATCCAGGATCGCGTATTCCTCCTGGGTGTCCTCCCCTCGCCAGTCGATATCGCTTTCTTTTAAGCGCTCCGCGTAACTCTCCCGCAGGATGCGCTCACTGCTGATCTTGCCGTCGCGGATCGCGACCACCCGCTTCACCTTCTTGGACAGCGCCACGTCGTGGGTCACGATGAGCACCGTCTGTCCCTGACTGTTCAATTCCCGGAAAATATCGAAAATGTAATCCGCCGTCCGCGCATCCACGCTTCCCGTCGGTTCATCCGCCAGCAGCAGCTTCGGCGAATTAGCCAGGGCGATCGCGATGGCCACCCGCTGCTGTTCGCCGCCGGATAAGGTGTTCATGCGGCTGTGCTTCTTGTCCGGCAGACCCACCAGTTCCAGCAGTTCCAATGCCCGGGCTTTCCGCTTCCCGGCGTGGGCGAACTGCATGGGCAGCATGATATTTTCCAGGACGGACAGATACGGCACCAGGTTCCGGCCGTTGTTCTGCCACACGAAGCCAACAGTGTCACGCTTGTAGCGGGTCAGTTCTTTCGTGGTCATCGTAAACAGATTTTTGCCGTCCACCGCCAGTTTCCCGGCGCTGGGCCGGTCCAGCCCGCCGATCATGTTCAGGAATGTGGATTTGCCGCTGCCGCTGTTGCCGATGATGGCCGTCAGCTCGCCGGTCTCCACCGCAAGATCCAGCCCCTGCAGGGCAAGCACCTCGGTCTCCCTGGTCTTATAGATCTTCACGAGACCGTCCGCCTGTACCATTGCCTCAGACATGGGATGCACCTCCCTCCGACGGTTCTGAACGTTCCGCTGCTCCGTCTGCCGTGGTTTCATCTGCCCGCGGTTTCCCGCTCTCCTCAGTTCCTTTCTCCGCGGCCTGGGCTTCCCCTGCAGTTTCCTTCAAGGTCACTCCAACCTGCCGTCCGTTCTCCAGTTCAATGATCATATCCCCGGCGTCCATCAGGCCCGTATCGTGGGTCGTCATGAGAATGGTAATGCCTTCCTTCCTGGTCAGTTCCTGCAAAAGCTGCGTGATATGCGCCGCCATCGCGCTGTCCAGCTCCGCCGTCGGCTCATCCGCCAGAAGGATCCGCGGCCGGTGGGCGATGGCTCTGGCAATAGCCACTCTCTGCTGCTCACCGCCGGACATTTCCGCCGGCATATGCTTCGCCCGGTTCGCAAGCCCCACAAGGCTTAAGCATTCCTCCACCCGCTCTTTGCGCCCCTTGCGGACGCCGGCCAGGCGCAGGGAAAATTCCACATTCTGATAGGCCGTCAGAGACGGGATCAGCGATACCGCCTGGAACACGAAGCCCATCTGCACGCGGCGCAGATTGTCCCGCTCCCGCTCGCTTAAGGCTCCCAGATCCTGGCCGCCGATCAGCACATTGCCGGAGGTCGGCGTGTCCAGCGCCCCGATGATATTTAAAAGCGTGGTCTTGCCCGAGCCGGAACGCCCTTTGAGGATCGTAAATTTGCCTTCCGGTATGACCGCGTTCACATCCTTCAAGGCCTCGAAAAAGCCTCCCGCGGCCGGAAATTTCCTGCCTACGTGGCAGATCTCGATATCGGAACCCATTTTCTTCTCGCTCGGTCTCCTTCCCTCATATCGTCACTCTTCGGCAACGCACGTATTCTAATGCCTGCCCGGTCTCTATGCCTTGCCATAATCACTAACCAGCGTTCTGCGACAGTCTTGCTGCTTCAATTGCTATTCATTTCCCGGTCATAAACACCAGCTATTATTCCTCGCCCAGCTTCAGCGCCTTCGCCACATCCAGTTTCCGCACCAGCACCACCAGCACGATCAGGCAGATGAGAAGCATCACGCCGATCACGCCGTAGAGCCGCACCATATCCTGCCGCTGGGTGATCAGCCTTAGCGGCAGCACCTGATCGGACGCCGCATAGGCGGTCTGCAGGATCGGCACGAACATTTTCGAAGCAAGCAAGCCCGTAAATGTCCCGGCCAGCACCGCGAATCCGCCGCAGAAGATCTGCTCATTGATCAGGATATGGAAGATCTCGCCCCGGTGCATGCCGTTCGCCCTGAGGATTCCGAAGACCAGTTCCCGCGAGCGGATCGACAGGATCCAGTAGATCAGATAGCCCGCCGCGCAGAGGATCATCGTCATCAGAAATCCCATGGTCAGGATCCCGTTGGTGCCCTGCAGAAGCGGGTCCTCAGCCGCGGCCTCGATGTCATCCCGGCGGTTCACATATTTCGCCAGACGCACATTCTCCGCGTCCATCCATTCAGAAAATGTGGCCGCACCGCCTGCGTTCTCCGCATCACCCACAGCCTTGTCTCCGCTGCTGGCTGCCGCTGCTGCCTTTCCGGCAGAACCTTCTCCGCCTTCCGCTGCATCCGTCACCCACACCTCATACGGCACAACGCCCCACTCTTTATTCATACTGTCAATATTTGCAATAATCAGATACTGCGCCGTGACCGCCACCGTCCCGTCCGGATTCTGCGTCATAACGGACGGCGCGTAGCCCGGCCAGTAATCCACGAAATCCAGTACCGTGCATTCCATCCGCATCCGATCCCCGTTCGAGAAGGAGACCTTATCCCCGACCTGATACCCGAGAAGATCCCGGAAATTCGCCGACAGAAGCGCTCCCTCCGGGTCCGCCGCCAGCTCGTTCAGATACTCGTAGTAATGCTTCTCCATAAGCCCCTGGGGCATGACCGTATTCTCGCCGAACTCCTTCGTATGGATCCCGCAGATCGTCAGCTTCTGCCCGTTATGCTCCCCGCCGGAAAGCGCACCATTTTCATCATAGAGCACCTTCGTCCAGGACGCCGCTCCCGGCAGACGGGCGTATTTCTCATAATCCGGCTCAAAGTACTGCAGCTGGGTCACTTCTCCGTCAAAATTCATGCCGGAATTGTCCCGCCAGATCTCCTTCACAATCCGGTCCGCGCCGTCAAGGTATGCCGTATTCTCCCGCGCGTTCTGCAGGATCGTCCGGGCCGTCACCGAATGAAAGATTCCCAAAGAGATGGAAATGATCAGAAACAGCATGATGAACTGCTGCTTCCGCCCATTCTTCGCATTTTCCATGAAGGAAATGTAGGACGCCGGTCCCCAGAACCGCTTTCCGATCCGGTAAATGAGCCCCACGAAAAGCGGCTGCAGCCGGATCAGCAGAAGCCCCAGCCCGACGATGAACAGCGACGAACTGATATAAAGCAGCGGCTCCATCGGCTCGCCCAGGAACGCGTTTGCCTCGATCTCCGGCATTTTCCCGGAGAAAATATAGTATTCATACAGAGAAATTCCCAGCAGGATCAGGTCCAGGCAGCACATCTCCCACCAGGACCGCCTTCGGGCAGCCTTCTGCTGCTTGAGACCGACAATGGTCAGGCGGCTGTGCTTTAACGCCGGTATCGTGATCACCAGCACACACCCGGCCATCGCGGCCAGGCCGTAGACAAACGCCTCTCTCGTATAAGACACGGAAAGCATTCGTCCCGAACGGAATTCCAGGAAACTCCCCGCCGCGCCCAGCGCTTTTGCGAACAGCCGTCCCAGAGGCAGTCCGGCCGCCGCTCCCAGAATCACCAGAAATACGCTCTGGTAGAGGTAAAGCAGGAAAATCTGAAGGCCGGAGCTTCCGCGGCTCTTCATGACCGAGATCTCGTTCCGCTCCAGATCATACATCTGAGACGAGATCATGAACAGGAACGCGGCCAGCAGGATCCATACCGGAGTCTGCAGCAGAAAGAGCGCCGCGTCGATCCGCAGCTGCTTTCTCTGGAAACTTTCCAGGACCGGCAGATACGGAGGGTCGGAAAATGTATTCCGATAAGGACTTTCCTCGATATAGTAACGGGTCTCGCGGATCACCCGATCCACATCCCTGGCCTTCAATTCGCGATAATCCCATAAAGGATAATAAATGCACTGCAGCGTCACCCGCGCGGCCTGTTCGCCGGTGAAATATTCCCGGAACAGATCCTCGCGGATCATGCAGTTATTATGCAGGCTTTCCGGACTGAACTGCCAGTAATCCCGGCCAAGAGCATCAGTGCCGCTGCCGGCTGCTTCATCCGACGCCTCGAACACGCCCACGACCCGCAGACGGACAGGCTCGCCAGCCGGATCCTTCAGATAGACGAAATCTACCGTCTCTCCCAGCAGCAGCCCGGTCTCCACCATACAGGACTCGCTGATGACCGCCTCCAGACAGCCATCCGGAGAAATCCCGGAATCCGAATACATTTCTCCGGATTTCAGACGGATATGCCGATCCAGTTCTGTCATATAGGAAATACGAAGTTTGAAACTGTCCACGTCGTCCCGGTTCATCTCCGACACGGCTTCCTGCTCGCCCACGGCGTAATATTGGATCACCGCCCGCTCCGTCACGCCCAGACGCTCATGGATCTCCTCCATCAGCCCTTCCATACGGCCGATACTGGTGCCGCCCCGCTCCTTCTTGGACGTCAGGGAAAGCCGGTTTCTGGCCGGCCAGCTGCCGTTCTCCGCCAGATACTGATCAAATTCATCCTGAAGCATACGGTCATAGGCCGCCTGGCGGTACATCGGGAAACTTACCGTCGTCGCGATCAAAAGCGCGATGCCGACGAAAAGAGCCAGACCCATCCAATGCTTGTGCCGCAGCTTCTGAAGCATTACTTTAAGCATAGCACCATCCCTTCCGTCAGGCCTTCCGCCACCCAGTAATACCGGGAATCGCTGCCGCCCGCTACGAAGCTGACTGCCTTTTTCTGTCCGTTTTCATCGATCACCGTCACATAGTTCTGTCCACGCTGGCTCGTGACCGCAGACTTGGGAACAAGAAGCACATCTTCCATCTGCCTGGCGGATCCCTCCACCGTGAACCGCATCTGGATATTCCACTCCGAATCGTTTTCGGCGGCGGCCGCCATCTCGCTGACCGCCTCCTCCGGCACACGCAGAAGCGCATAGTCCGAGGCAAGCGCGCCGCTTAATGCAGACGCGGACACATTTGCCACAACGCCCTCGGCGCTTAACTCCCCGCCATTGCGGCTTTCATAGGTGACCGTCAGTTTATTGCCATAGTTCAGAAACTGGCCCTTATTCTCCACGATCACATAGCAGTTGTCCTGCCGGGCGATGACCGCCATCAGTTCATCTGTCCGCAGCAGATCTTCCTTCTGATGTTCCGCCAGTTCCGTCACGATCCCGTCGTGAGTCGCCACGATCGCTTCCGTATCAAAATCCTCATTCATCGAGGCGATCTCATCCTTCACACCGGCGATCTCCTCCCGCCGGGCCGCGAGAATATCCTCGTCCTTCTCTCCGCTGCGGATCAGGTCGTCTAAGCGCTCTTCCAGGCGCTTCAGCTTCGTCTCGCTGCGCTTTAAGGCCACCTCATCCTTCTCGACCCGCACCGTGGCGATCACGTCGCCTTTCTTTACCGGCTGATACTTAGTCACCTCGTAGCTCTGGAAATAGACCGTCCCGTGGCTGACCGGATCCGTCACGCGGTAGGTACACGGATAATAAAATACTCCGCTGCCGGTGAAATCCGCGGCGAAATCCCCCCGCATTACCGTCGTCTGCTCGTTGCCGGACGTGATAAGGCCCGCATTCTTTACGAGTACCTGATCCCCTTCCGCAAGCCCCGAACGGATCTCCGTATAGACGTCGTCGCTCATGCCGATGGTCACAGGGGTTTTCACCGAGTTCTCCCCGTCCTTCACATAGACATACTGCTGCAGCCCGCTGCGGCTGACCGCATTTGCCGGAACCGCAAGGACCTCGCGGCGGCAGTCTTCGATGACTACGACGACCGCGAAATCGCCCACGGCCACATCGCCGTCGTCCTCGATCTCAAACGTGGAGTAAACCGTCTCGCCCAGATTGGTCAGGCGTGTGTACTCCCCCGCGCCCAGCGGGATATTGCGGATCTCACGGCGTTTGCCGCGGATCACCGCGTAGACCTCATCCGCCCCATTCAGGACGGTCTGGGAAATGTATTCGCATTTCAGATATTTCCGGGACAGGTCGCCTACGGCAATGACATTGCGCTCCGCGCCGATCCAGTCGCCGCCTGTCATCATTCCGTACGCCACCACGTCTCCGGCCATGGAAGACTTAAGCACATACTGTTCCTGCTGGTCTTTTCGCTTCTCCAGCTGATCCAGCTGATAGGCGTGGTCCAGCTCATAGAGCTGCGTCCGCTGGGTCAGCTGGCGGCGAAGAGTGTCGTTCTGCTGGATGCGGATCTGGTAGTCGCCGTCGGCAGTTTCTTGAGGTCTCGCGGCTTCCGCGTCCGCCTCCGCGATCTTCTCCAGCATATCTTCCCGGTAGTCCGCAAATTCCTCTTCCATCGCCCGGATCTTCTCTTCCCGATCCTCGACAGACTGGTCGATCTGCTCCCGGTTCAGTTCCGCAAGCAGACTTCCTTCCTCCACCGTATCCCCCGGATAAGCGCCGAACTCCTCCAGCGTACCGCCAATCGGAAACGCATATTCCGTCACCTCCGGAACCACGGCCGCCGCAAAGATCTGCGAATCGTAGAGGTTCCGATATGCTGCCGCCTCCCAGGTCTGTGTCAGCTGTACCGGCTCGATCAGTTCGATTCCCGCCTGATCCTCCGTCTTCTGCCCGGAGTACAGATCGGAATGTCCGAAAACTTCCGCGCTGTCAGGCGACGCCGCGCCGCAGCCCGCAAGTTCCAGACACGCGCACAGAAATACGCACAGCGCCAGCATCGCCGATGCCGGGCGGCGCGGATATTTCCCTGTGAACTTTTCTCTTCCGTTCCGTCTCTCCGTCATCGATCTATAACCTTCCTTACCCCAAAACTCTTTCCGGTTCTGTCATCGCAAAATGACTGTCTCTCCCTCCGCAAGCCCGGATATAATCTCAATACTGTCGTCGCCGTGCAGACCTGTCTCCACCCAGCGAATCTCCCGCATTCCGTCCTCGCCCAGACAATACACAAAGGACTTCCCGTCTGCCGTATGCACTGCCCGCGGCGGCACATGCAGCACGTCCTCCCGTTTATCCGTGACTGCGGTAATGGTTCCCGACGTGCCCATTTCTACCGTAACCCCGTATTCCTCAGCAAAGGTGAACACAAGCCGTCCTTCGCTCTCCCAGGTGTCCATCTGCCACGGCAGGAGCTTGTAATCGCCTCTGGCCGGGCCGACGCTGATCCGCAGATCCACCGGCTCGCCTTCATGGAAAATGTCCGCCTGCGCCATGTCCGACACTGTGAACAGGCATTCGGAGCCGTCCACGATCCGTATGACCGGCGTATCTTTCACGGAAGTCGAGCCTTCCAGATTCGGGGCGATCCACGACACCGTGCCGTCAATTTCGGCATAGATCTGGCTGTCCGCCGTCTCTTTCTTCAGACTCTCCAGTTCCAGACTGTCCAGCGAGATCGCGTCCGCCAGATCTTCCTGCTCATAGCCGTACCTTTGCCGGACAGCTTCCATCGACTCGTTCGCCGCCTGCGCTTCTGCCTCCGTGCGACCGGAGCGGTACTCGTACTGCAGCCGGATCGCTTCGATCTCACCCTGCTCATTTTCACGGCTGTGGGCAAGAAGCAGACGGTTTCTGGCGATCTGATATTCCAACTCTTCGATCCGGTCGCTGGCGCCGTTATCACCCAGCCGGGCCAGAACCTGGCCCTTCTCGACCACATCGTCCAGGGATACGCAGACCTCCGAGACCCGTTTCCCGCTGACCGCGAAGCTGACATCCTGCTCCTCAAGCTGCTTATAGGAACAGGAGACGTCGCGGGTCTTGATCACATCTCCCCGCTCCGCAATTGCCAGCGTATAGACGCTTTCCGCCTCCGTCTGGTCTACCACGATCAGTTCTTCCGGCTCCTGCTCCGACGCGCAGCCGGACAGAAGCGCCGCCTGGACGGTCAATACGGCCAGAAATAAAGCAGCCAGGAAGGCGGATGTGTGCCGCTGAAGCACTCGCAGAGCCGTCTTATGACGACTCTCCGCAAAGTCTCTTTTGCTTTTCAGCTGCTTTATCATGTCCACTCCTGCCTGACTCCTTATATTCGTCTTCTGCACCGATTCGATCCGCAAGCTCTATTTCTATTCACATCCACCAGCCGGTTTTCTTCTGTCCGCAGCTATCCGCCACTTTCTCCTGCCTATGCCTGACTATCAGTTTTTCTTCCATACCATAGCTATCATTCAAGCCGCTGTTTCCGGCTTGGCACAGCTATCTCTTCTTCCCGCCCTTCGGCATATGTCCCGGAAACGGCCTTCCTCCCATCGGTCCGCCCGCCGGTCTTCCGCCGACAGGCCGGCCCATAGGGACAGCTCCTCCCGGAACTCCTCCGGCGGCCGCTCCCCGCAGATCCGCCAGGGTCCTTTCTATCTTCCCGCGGATAAAATCCCTCTCCTCATCCTTCACCAGATAATACAGATAGGATTCCTTCACCAGTTCCTCCGGCAGGCCCCTGCCCACCAGCTTGAAATTCACAAAGCCTCTCTCCGCGTAGGATTCGATCTCATCCTTCCCGATAAACCCGGCCCGCTTCTGGCATTCCGCGAATGACCGGCTCTCCTGGATGCGGTTCGGACACCGAAACGCCGATTCCTTATCAAATTCCAGCTGCATCCGGGATTCCTCCCGGTAATGGTCGGCCCGCATCCTGCATCCCGGCTGGCAGATCTCATCCACCAGGATCTCCACCTTGCCAGCGTAAGGCTCGATCATGTTCAGCACTTCCTCATTGTGGTTCAGATCGTAATCCAGCACCACCAGAAAATAGTCCTTCGAAAGTTCATTTTTCAGTGTCTCCGGATCCAGCATCCGCTTGGTGGTGGAAGAAATGATCTTAAATCCGGGATACTCCCGGCGGACATAGGCCTCCAGGACCTGGGTGTTGGCCAGCACCTGGTTCATTCCGTTGTCCGCCAGCTGCATGATCAGATTGCAGTAGGTATCGTTCACATGCTTTTCCGTCAGCAGGGAATTGGTCCAGGTGAAGCGCACCGGAACGCCCCTGCTGTTATAGATCTGCAGGATTTTCTTTATATCGGTCTTCGTGGCCGTACCGAACACAGCCCGGCCGCCGTTCCAGATGGCGCCCGGAAATGTGCCGTAGACGGAACCGATCTTATAGCCGCTGCGGAACCGCTCCGGATAGTCTTTCATCAGATTCAAAAGCACCTGATTCAGCAGCCGGAAATAGCAGAATCCCGGCAGGTGCCAGTATATTTCTCTCGTCATCATCCGTTCCACATCGCCTTTCTGGGCCGCCCCACCGTGATCACCTTGCTGCTCTGCAGGTTGCTGATCAGTTCCAGCCGCCCCTCGTCCCGCCGTTCCGGCTTCATCAGATAGAGACAGTAGGTGTCAATAAGCTGGAACAGGTTTGCCGTCCGCCCCTCGATCTTGAACTCATGGAAGCCCATGGGAATGTATTTCTCCCAGATGGCCTCCGGAGAGATGAAGGTACTGTATTTCTGAATCGTATAGATATTATTTTTCTCCCCGTATTCGCAGCTCCAGCCAGGAACCGGCATCTGCCTGTCCGGGGGATTCTTTCGGTTTAAGAGGGTAATGCGGTTCTCCCGGCCGATCGTGCTGTAATGCATCCCCCGCCTGGGACAGTTGGGGATACAGCAGGAATTCACCAGAAGCTCGCATTTGTCCTTGCGGGTGATCTTTTCAAGAAGTTCAAAATGGTTGTTCAAATTGTAGTCCAGGACTACCAGATAGTAATCCTTTGAAAGTTCTTCATTCAGGGCGTCAATGTCCCTTATCTCCTTACAGGTAGAACTGTTGATCTTAAAGCCCGGATATCTCTTCCGGATGTAGTCCTCCAGGAGCGGGGATACTACCAGCACCTGGTTTTTGTCATTGTCGGCCACCCGCATGCAGAAATTGCAGTACGGATCCGACATATCCCGCTCCGTCAGCGACGGATTGGTAAAAGTATAGCGAATCGGGATCCCGTGGGAATTAATGGTCTTCACCACGCTTCGAATGAAATTCCCGTCGCACTGGTCGTCATAGCAGAAGCGCCCGCCTCCCCACAGGGACGTGGGAAATTCCCCGAAAAAGGACGCGATCTCCACGCCTTCCCGGAAATACTCCGGGAACTTCTTCATCATATCCAGGGTCATCATATTCAGCGGAAAATTATACCGCAGCCCCGGAAGATGAAATCTGGCTGTATTTTCCATAAACTGCCTCCTCCTGTCATGCCTTCCGCGCGGTCCGCACATCCGGCAATCTCACTGTCCTTCTTCATCATATCAGTATTTCCGGCACCTGTCTATGTATCTTTACATCGGCAGGCGCGGCTGCATGCCCGGAAAACCGCGGCCGCGTTTCACGGCGCCCGGGATTTTGCGGTAATTGCAGAGGAAGGGCGGTCAGATAGCACCGCCCTTTCTCCGCTATAAGCTTATTCTGTCATGCCAGACTGCTTATCCTGTTCATACGGTCAGCTTCAGAAAATACGGTTTCCTGCAGCTGAGTCTTAATTTGCCGCTTGGTCTTCCGAAACCTGAGCTTCTGAAACTCAGCCTGCCGAAAACTTGGCTTCCGAAGCTTGATCTTCCGAAACCCAGCCTTCCGAAGCTTGATTTCCCGAAACTCAGCCCTCCGAAGCTTCGCCCTCTGCGGCTTCGCCTTCCGCGGCGGTCTCTTCCGCCTCAGCAGCGAGCATCGCATCCAGCTCTTCCTGGCTGATATCGCCGTTGGCCTTCGCAATGTAAGCGTTCCAGGTATTGCGGATCGCCTCAGCCTGCTGTGCCGGCGTATTGTTGTCGTTGATCGACCACAGGAACTGGCTGCCCAGATCCAGGCCGCCGATCAGACTGTGATAGGTCACGCGGCCGTTCTTTACCATACGGGCAATGGTCAGATCCACGGATTCCATATCACGGAAGTTGCTGTAATAGCTGCTGACCATGCTGGACTCATCCTCGAATCCGGGCGTCGGCTCCGTATACAGATCGTAAACGAAAGCGATCTTCCAGGCTCTGTCCGCGTCATAGCATCCGGGAATCGAGTAGATGTTGTCCTCGTAAATGTTGGTGTAGTCGGTTGCGTTCGGTCCCATCGGGAAGCAGACGAAGCCGAAGTCGTCTTCCATGGCGCAGAACTTATGGCTGCTGTTCTCCGGATCGTAAGCGCCGGCGTTGTAAGCCTGGTCTGCCAGGAACACCGCCTCGCCGTTGATGAAGCCTGTGTAGCTGTAATCCCAGGCAGCATCCGCCGGATCGGGCTTGCGGTATTTCTTAAGAATTCTCTCAGCCCAGTTCTGAGCGTCCAGAGTCGGCTGGCTCTCCAGTTCGTTCACATACTTGCCGTCCTTCATGCCGACATAGTTGGCGTTGTTGGACCAGGTCGCTTCGTTCTTGAACTGGGTGTTGTCCGTGATGATCGGCCAGCGGTCGATCTCGCCGTCGTTATCGGTATCGGCATAGATCTGCTCGCAGATCTCTTCGAACTTATCCCAGGTCCACTCCATATTCTCCTGCAGGTTATAGATCTCTTCCGGATCGATGCCGGCCTCCTTTAAGAGTCTCTTATTAAAGAACATACCGCCGCGGGGCTCAGGCTCCTCGCCTCTCATGCCGTAGATCTTTCCGTTCTTGGTATACAGCTCGTGGACCTTGCTCCCCCACTTGGGTTCGGAGAAGTCCAGGCAGTCCAGGGTGGACAGATCATACATCAGATCTGCGTCCATAGCCGCCACAAACTCGGCGCCCGCGCGAAGCACGAAAATGTAGTTGGTGTCGTCGCCGGCCGTCGCATAGTTTACGAAATCCGTGGGAACGTCAGCCCAGGTGCTGATCGCCTGTCTCTTCACGGTAAAGTTATAGGTCTCCTGGATCCAGTCCAGATATTCCTCTCTCGCCTCGTCCATCGCATTCTGCGGCTCGGAATCCGTCCAGTACCAGTCGCGGATAATGACCTCCATGCCGTCCAGATCATAGACATTGCCGTTCTCGTCAGTCCGCACCGTGTAGGAACCCAGATCCTCCGGTTCCGCCTCTGTGGTCTCAGCCGCCGTTGTGGTCTCCTCGGAGCCGCCTGCAGCCGCTGTGGTCTCGGGAGCCGCCGTGGTGCCGGGCGCCGCCGTAGTCTCCGCTGCGCCTCCGCCGTTACCGCCGCATCCGGCCATGCTGACTACCATACCTGCAGCCAGGGCAGACGCCATTACCTGGGT
>CANPZZ010000009.1 GCA_947589125.1 uncultured Lachnospiraceae bacterium | reverse complement strand
GTGGAAACGCCTTCTTCTACGGTTACTTCATACACATTGCCATTGACTGTGATCGTATAATTCTTCATGATATAGAATCCTCCTAAAATGATTTACATGATTTACGCATTTTTCCACTTGCTGTTCGGTACACGGCGGATCGAACGAACCACCAGTCCGTCTGCCGGAACCGTATTCTCCGAAGCCGCCGCGATCGCCGCGGTAATAACTGCCACCAGCTCCAGGTCATCGGTCACATCCTCCTCTTCCACAGCCACAGGAACCGGTGCGGGTGCGGGAGCGGGAGCCGGTGCCGCCGCGGGAGCAGGCGCCGATTTCTCTTTCATCTTCTTCTCGATGACATTGATATACTTAAAGCAGCTGATCAAAAGGCTGATAAAGATCAGTACCAGGAACACGGTTCCCATGCCCATCAGCGTGTTGAGCGCCGCCTTGGTCATGTTCTCGCCCAGGCTGTAGACCGGGTTGAACGCCATGGAAGTGACCTGAGCGATATCCTCATCGACTCCCAGTACGAACTCGCACTGTCTCTTCTCAAACTGTGCGTCGATCGCGATCTCATAGCCGTCTTCCACCTCCGTCACGCGCCCCTGCTCTGAGACGGAAACCAGCGCACCCAGATCGCCGGTCAGGCTCATATAGCTCTCAAGACCGGTGATGACGCCGGGATCGGCCGCCTGCTGATCGATGATCATAGTGATCTCGCTCTCCGCCATGGAGGTAACTTCCTCCAGAAACGATCCGGCCGTCTGCACCATATAATCGGTCATCTGCGGATCCAGACTGCTTTCCAGCTCGACCGTCTTTCCGCAGGCCGTCAGGCTCATCAGGCAGAGAACCGTGCAGAGTATCCATACGAAATGCTTCTTAATCTGTTTCATACGCCTGTCACCTCGCTCAGATCGTGCCATGCTTCTTGGCCGGACGATCCTCTCTCTTTGTGAATAACATCTCAAACGCGGCGATCACACGCTTTCTCGTGTCCTCCGCGGGGATAATATCATCGACATAGCCGCGCTTCGCAGCCGCGATGGCGCTGGACTGAAGGGTCTGGTACTCCGCCGCCTTCTCATTAATCAAAGCCACGGCGTTGTCCGCCTTCGCGATCTCATCGGCGTACATGATCTTCACAGCCGCCTGGGCGTCCATCATGCCGATGGCAGCTGTCGGCCACGCGTAAACGATATCCGCGCCGCAGGACTTGCTGGCCATGGTCAGGTAAGCCGTTCCGAACGCCTGTCCGATGATGACCGTCACCTTCGGCACGCTGGCGTTGGCATACGCGTAGGTCAGCTTCGCAGCCGCCTTCGCCATATGGCGCTCGCTGCACTTGTCGGCCTTGTAGCCCTTCACGTTCACCAGGGTCAGGACCGGAATATTAAACGCGTCGCAGAAATCCACGAACTCCGCGGCCTTCGTGCAGCCTTCAGCCGTCAGCACCGCGTCATAGCTCGCCGCCTTCTCGCCCTTCTCATCCAGGCTCTCGCTGCGGTTGGCCACGCAGCCCACGGTATTGCCGTTTAAGCGGGCAAAACCGGTCACCATGGAGGGAGCAAACATGGGCTTCGTCTCAAGGAAGAAACCGTCATCGGAAATCTGTCCCAGAGCCGCGGCAGTATCGCCGACAAAGCCCTCCAGACCCTCGCAGACGCGGTTCAGATCATCCTCGCACACATCATAGGACATATCGTCCTCATTGTTAGCCGGAAGAACGCCGACCAGCTCACGAACCTTCGCCAGGACCTCATCCTCGGTCCCCGCGAAATCGACCATGCCGGCCTTCTCGCCCTGGAAATCAGCCGCGGAGGTGTCGCACTTGCCTGCGTAATTGCCGTCGATCGCATTCGGAGCGTTGACGAACAGCTTCGCCTTCTTCGACTCCATAAGGGTAAAATCGCTCATCGCCGCAGAGACAGCCATACCGCCGCCGCAGGTGCCGAAGATCGCCGTGATCTGCGGGATCACGCCGCTGGCCATGGTCTGGCTCATATAGAGCTGTCCGAAACCGTGCAGCGCATCGGTCGCCTCCTGAAGTCTGAGACCCGCACAGTCTACCAGACCGATGACCGGAGCGCCCATCTTCATGGCCATCGAGTAGATTGCTGCGATCTTCTTCGCGTGCATCTCTCCCATGGAGCCGCCCAGCACGGAAGCGTCCTGACTGTACACATACACAAGGCAGCCGCCGATCGTGCCGTAACCAGTTACGACGCCGTCAGCCGGTGTGTCCTTGCCTGTCATGTTAAAATCGGTGGCCCTTGCTGTCACATAAGCGCCGACTTCAACAAAACTGTTTTCATCAAGCAGCTTAGCGATCCTGCTGCCTGCTGAAGTTTGTGCCGAATTACTCATTTTGCAGTCCTCCATTTTAAAATATTTAGTAGACGGACGCACCATAGGAACATCCATCCAGTGAATCCAATCTCTGCCGATTATAATTGTATCTCAGGGACTAAAGGATTTCAAGCAGAATTTCAGTCATATTTAAAAAATATCTTTCTTTACATCTCTCTTTCCCCGTGATAGAATATCCATGACTCAATGGTTTTATGGAAATACGCTGGAATCTTATTTGTGAAGGGAGTGTTATTATGGCTGGATCCGTCAATGTAAACGATATGCCCGGCATCAAATGGCAGGACCGGAAGCACCATCTGTGGTTTCCGTTAAGCTTTACCAAGTATTACATTGAAGACGAACGTCTGATGGTGAAAACCGGTTTTCTGAACACGACGCTGGAGGAAACGCTTCTCTACCGTATCGTGGACGTTACCTATAAGCAGAGCCTGGCCGGCAAGATCTTCGGTACCGGGGACATCATTGTCAAGACCCGCGTGGACGGCTCGCCGGAGATCGTCCTTAAGAACATCGCGCGGCCCATGGAGATCCGCCGCATGCTCTCCTCCGAAGTGGAGGCCGCCCGCCAGATCCGTAATGTAGTCGGCAAGGAATTCTACGGAGGCCCGGGTATGCCGCCTATGATCGATCTGGACGGGGATGGTATTCCGGATTTCGAGGAGCGTTTTAATTAAGACGCCGCGTATCGCGGATCCTGGGTGTACACAGTTTTTCGGGGGAATCTGACGAATTAGGAGATATTTTGCAATGGGACTTGAATTTATCAACAAGCTGCCGACGCCGGCGGAGATCCGGGAACAGTTTCCGCTGCCCCACGGCCTGGCAGAGATCAAGGCGCAGCGCGATGAGGAGATCCGAAAGGTACTGACCGGCGAAGATAACCGGTTCCTGGTGATCATCGGCCCCTGCTCCGCCGACAACGAGGATTCTGTGCTGGACTACGTAAGCCGTCTTGTTCCGGTTCAGGAGAAAGTAAAGGACCGCCTGATCCTCATTCCCCGTGTCTACACGAATAAACCGCGAACCACCGGCGAAGGCTATAAGGGCCTTCTGCACCAGCCGGATCCCGAGAAGAAGCCCAACATGTACGAGGGCATCATCGCTATCCGGCGGATGCACATGCGGGTGGTTCAGGAGACCGGTCTGACCACCGCCGACGAGATGCTTTATCCGGAGAATCTTAGGTATCTGTCGGACCTGATGTCCTACATCGCCGTAGGCGCCCGCTCCGTGGAGAACCAGCAGCACCGGCTGGTAGCCAGCGGCTGCGACGTCCCCGTGGGCATGAAGAACCCTACCAGCGGCGATCTGACGGTTATGCTGAATTCCGTCGTAGCTGCCCAGGGGGCCCATGAATTCATTTTCCGGGGCTACGAGGTCCATACACCGGGCAATCCGCTGACCCACACGATCCTGCGCGGCGCGGTCAATAAGCACGGCCAGTACCTGCCCAACTACCACTACGAGGACCTGATCCTTCTGCACCGTCTCTACGAGGAGCGGGACGTGAAGAACAAGGCCTGCATCGTGGACGCCAACCATTCCAATTCCGGGAAGCAGTATCAGGAGCAGGTCCGGATCGTGAAGGAGGTGCTCCACAGCCGCCGTCATTCTTCCGAGATCCGCGAGATGGTGAAAGGCGTCATGGTGGAAAGCTATATCGTACCCGGCAGCCAGAAGATCGGCGAGCACTGCTACGGCAAGTCCATCACCGACCCCTGCCTGGGCTGGGAGGAATCCGAGCAGCTTATCTACGATATCGCGGAAGGGCTGTAAGCCTGATCCGGCCGCACCTGGCCAGTTCAGTACCGAACGCCCATATAGACGGCTCCGGTCTATGTCATATCACAATCGGAACTTCTGACATCAAAGGCGGAAGCGAATCACTCGCTCCCGCCCTTTTGATTCGGATAAAACCGCGTACCGGCACTCTTTTTTACAGCACTGACGCGGCCGCAGATACGTACGGCCTGCTCTGCCCCGTACAGTTTCTATGGCAGTTCGTCCATGCACACCGCCCCGTACAGTTTCTACAGCAGTTCATCCACGCACACCGCCCCGTATAGTTTCTACAGCAGTCCATCCACGCACACCGCCCCATACGGCCGTATGCTCATCCGGTACACATTTCCAACGCCCAAGGCCTTCTCCATCATTTCCACATATTCGTCCACGATATCATTCGGAAGCATGGCCATGATAACGCCGGCGAAGCCGCCGCCGTGGACGCGGCAGGCGCCCCTCTGCTTCTTTGCGATGAAAAGCTCCGTCAGGGCCAGCGCGATCGTGATCCCCTGCTCCTGCACGTTGGAATCCGTGTAGCAGTTCTGGAGCCATTTCCAGGAGGAATTGCCGGAAGCGGTGATATTCGCCAGGAAATCGTCAAAGCGTCCATCCTTCAAAGCCGCGACTTCCGCGTCCACACGCTTATTCTCCTCGAAGAAATGCAGCGCCCGCAGCACGGCGCGGTCGCCGGCGTAGGCCCGTACTTCCGCCAGCCGCGCCAGAACGTCGTCCTCTGAGATCTGGGCGCAGACATCTTTCCCGAAAAACTCCGCTACCTTCTTCATCTCATTGGGCACCGACGAATAATCCGCGCTCAGATCCGCGTGGCCGCGGCCGGTATTTACAATGATCAGGCTGTGATTCTGAGACGCGAAATCGAATTCGATCTTCTCCACCTTCGGCGCCTGGGGCTCGAAGAAATCAATGGTGATCAGGCCGCCCACCGCGCAGGCCATCTGATCCAACAGGCCGGAAGCCTTGTTCCAATAGTTGTTCTCCGAATACTTGCCGATGTGGGCGTAAGCCACCGTATTCATGCGGCCGTCATTGAAAAATGTATTCAGCATGGAACAGAGAAGCATCTCGAACGCCGCGGAGGAACTGACGCCCGCGGAGCTGATCACATTGCTGGTAATGACCGCGTCGAAACCGCCCACCTCATAGCCGGACTCCTTAAAGCCCTGCAGAAGTCCCTTCACCAGATCCTCCGTGCCCGCCATAGCCGGGCTGGGCGCCAGGTCATTCAGATCGATCGTGAATTCCTGGTCAAATGTCTGACTGACGATATGTACCCGGTCCGTGTGATTGACAGCCGCCACGCCGACGCAGTCCAGGTTAATGCTGCCGGCCAGCACCTTGCCGTGATTGTGATCCGTATGATTGCCGCTGATCTCCGTGCGGCCCGGTGAGCTGAACAGCCGTATGTCCTCCCCGCCGAATTTATCCGCGAAATCCCGCACCAGTTTCTGATAGCGGGCCACATTATCCGCGGCCTTCTCTCCGTACAGCCTGCCAAATAATTCCTTCGCCGGCTCCGATTCCAGTAATGTCAATGCTTTGCTGATCTCCATATATTCTCCTTTCCGCGGCCCTGCCGGCCGCCTGCCATACTATTCTGTCTTACTGCCGCAGTCCGGCGTCTTCCCGATTCGCCGCCTTTTCCTGATCCTCAGTCTCTTCCCCGCCTTCCGGCTTCGGCACTTCTTCCTGATCCTCAGTCTCTTCCCCGTCTTCCGGTTCCGGCACTTCTTCCTGATCCTCAGCCTCTGCCCCGCCTTCCGGCTCCGGCACTTCTTCCTGATCTTCAGTCTCTTCCCCGCCTTCCGGCTCCGGTCCTCTCAGAAGCGGAATCTCCGGCTTCTGCCCGGCTAACTGCATGGCCGCCTCCCGAACCTTCGCTTCCGCCTGGTCAGCCGCCTCCGTCGCGCGCCGCAACTCTTCCTCATCCATCTTATCCTGCAGCTGGCGGATATCCGCCTTATCCTTCACCTTCCGCGCCGCGCCGCATTTTACGGCGGCAGCAATGGCGATCACGATCAGAAGAATGAGCACGATCCACAGGATGATCCCCCGTACATTCACAGAGGAACCTGACTCCGCCACCTCATAAGCTGTTCCTTTTATATGCAGAGTGACCGTACGCCCGCTTACTTCGCGGGTGATCTCCTGTGTTTCCAGCGACTTATCCACTGTTTCGTCAGGCTCCGCAATGGTTCCTCCGACGCCGGCAAAATCGATCGTATATGTGATGGAATGATCCTCCGCCGCGTCCGCCAGGAACCCGCTGTAATCCGCAGTCTCCCCATAGGAGAACTTCCTCCGGATGCTGAACGGCCCGCCTTCCGTCTTCCAGGATATTTCCGTCGTGCCCCCAAAGATCCGCCCGGACAGTTCCGTTATCTCAAGAGCTTCGCCTTCCATGGAAATGATCACCGCGAAACCAGCTTCGCTCTCTTCAGTGCTGATTTCGCAGGCGCCAACGTTTTCGGTTCCGCCGTCCGCTCCTGCCCCCGCTTCCACTGTGCCCGCGCCAGCGCTTTCTTCCGCTGCTTCCGCATCCGCTCCGGCCCCCGTTTCCGCTGTGCCCGCGTCAGCGCTTTCTTCCGCTGTGCCCGCATCCACTCCGGTTTCCGCATCCACTCCGGCTTCCGCATCCGCTCCGGCTTCCTCTCCGTCATCCGCCGCTATCGCAGCCCGCTCCCGGAGCCGCCTGGCGATCTGTTCCCTGTGCGCCCCCTCCGGCATCTCCTGCAGAGTCAGCCTTATCTCCCTTTCGAAATGATTCCCATCCTTTACTGCCGTCCGGATCTCCGTATGCCCGGCCCGGTAAGTCCTGACAAGTTCGAATTCCGCCTCCAGCCTGTCCGACCGTTCCGCGCTGACCAACCGGTAACCACTGTAACCTACACCAGTCTCAACAGCCTGATCATCCCCGCTTTCCGGCAATCCGTTTAACTCTATCCCATCTTCCGTCTTCACATAGTAACCGGCATGAATAGTCCCGTCGTCCTCACATCCGTATGCGGTCAGATCCAGCTCTTCCTTCCACTGATCCGCAAATACAAATACATTCGCCCCGGGCGCCTTCTCCGATACCGTAATACCGCCATCAGCCGTGTCAGAAGAAGCCGTCGCCGCTTTCGTAAACGTATTCAGTCCCGAAAGACTTAAATCCTCCTTCCGGATCGTCAGCGTCGCTCCATTTCCGTAAAGCCCCCACTCGGACACAGCGTCCGGCGGAACCATTCCATCCAGATATGCCTTCAGTTCGTCGCCGTTGGCCTTCATGGATGCCTGCGGCACGTAGATCACCAGTTCCCTGTCAAACTTCTCTCCGGCTTTGACGGCCGTCAGCACATCGATCTTCTCAAGAGGCGCTTTTACTATCTCATCAACCTGGATCGCAGGATCTGTCTTATAGCTGCGATCCCCATACACAAGCACCGTGGAACCGGCCCGGAAGATCCGGTCCGCCGTGTCCGAAGACACCACTCCGCCGGAAACCAGCGCATCCTTAAACCATACCAGCAGATCCGCGCTTGTAAAATTCTCTGCGACCCGGATTCCCTTCCTCCAGACAGAATCCGACGCCTCCATCTCAACCTGCACATTTTTGCCGGTGAGCACCTTCACTTTCATCATATAATCAAGCTGCGAATCAAAAGCCAGTTCCAAATGATACTGATCCGCATTCCCGTTCTTTACGTAACTCCAGGTAAGCTCCTGCGGACAGTTCTCCTCGATCAGCTGATTCAGGATATCGACTGTCACCGGGGAATTCCCCGAAACCATACTGGCCGGTATCGTCACGTCCATGATACGGACGCCGGACAGATCATCATTCACTTTCAGCTGCGTATCGATCTGCGCCCCGTATATGCTGCAGCCGGCTAAGATCCACATTACCGCCGCCATAACCGCCAGGAAACGGAGCCGAACCTTCCAAGACCGTATATTCATCTTCTTCGGCCTCCTTCGTATCATCTGCCATTCATCTATTTGCGCATCCCTGCTCCAATGCCGCAGCTTTATCCCGCACATTCACAAGCCGCACCGTGCAGAGTTATCATGTATATCATAACTCTGCGGCGCATATTTATCAAACAATTTCTTTTAAAAAAGAGCGCCTTCAGCCGTAATCCGCCGAAAAGCGCCCCATTGTCGGAAATATCCATTATTATATGGACAAAATGATGCCGCCGTCGCTGGCGTAAACCGTGGCCACGCCGGCCGTCTCCGTGATCAGTACCTCTTTAAAATCGACCAGCTTCAAAAGCTCCTTTTTCACAAACTCGGCGCGCTCGCGGTTATTGCAGTGGGCGATCACCGGGATCCGTTCCTCCGGCTTATCCGCCCTGCTGACCGCGGCGGCGCACATCTTCACCAGCGCCTTGTTGATCCCGCGGGCCTGATCCAGCTTAATGATCACGCCTTTCTCGGCGCTCATGACCGGCTTTATATTAAGAGCCGTGGCAATAAACGCCGTAAGCCCCGTCAGTCTGCCGTTCTTCTTCAGCGCGTCCAGACTCTCCAGCACGAAATACGTACGCATCTTATCCGCCTTAAACGTCTCGATCTTCTCCACGATCTCCTCAAACGCCATGCCGGCCTCGCTGTACTCCTGGATCATCATAGCCAGCCGCATCTCCCCCGGCGACGCCGACCAGGAATCGATGACCGCGATATTCTTCGGTCCGAATTCCTCCTCATACATCTTCTTGCCCACCAGCGCGCTGTTATAGGAGCCGCTTAAAGGGCTGGACAGCGTGACCACATAGACGTTCTCCTCCGGACACATATAGGCCTGCTTAAATGTCTCCGGTGAAGGGCACGCCGTCTTCGGACAATTGGGACTCTCCCGCACCAGTTTCAGAAACGCCTGCTGATCAAACGTCTCATCGTCAATAACATGCACATCATCTACCTGCAGCGTCAGCGGAATGATCTGAAAATGCGGATCCTTCCTCATCTCCTTCGTAATATCCATGCAGCTGTCGCCGATAATCTTATAACTCATATCCCCCTCCGCATTCGCAACTATTGAACGTAGTATTTTTTACTACATCTAATTATAATGAATACCACAGAAAATGTCAACGATTTCCACGTAGATAAATACAGAATCGCATGGGAAAAGAAATCTCCGGCATATTGCAAAAGGAAGATCCCCAGCGCTTTCCCAACATCCCGATATGAAAACAGAGGGTATCCTCCGGATCGTCAAATCCAAAGGATACCCTCGCATTTCATCTTTTACGGCTTTAAAACTTCCGCTTCCTGCGCAGAATCTTTACAGACCCGTACGCAGCCGCGCCCTGCATAGAATTCTTACTGCACCCAGACACCGTCGCGGCCTACATAGTACTCGCCGATCGTCGTATCGGTCATCATGGCGCCCTTCGTTCCGTCGGACTGTTCGTTGAAGTAATACCAGCGTCCGTCGATCTGCTGCCATCCGGTCAGCATCCTGCCCTTAAAGCCATCGGATACCGGATTCAGGTAGTATCTGCGCCCATCGGCCGTGATCCAGCCGCTGGCCATGATCTGACTGCTGTCAAAATAATACCAGTCTTTGACGCCGTTATACTCCAGATAGTGCCAGCCGCTGTTCGTAAGCGCACCTTCCGTGCCCTCGTCGGCGGTATTGAAATAATACCACTCGCCGTCAATGAAGAGCCAGCCGACAGCCATCGCACCCTGCGTACCGTCCGTTGCCGGATTCAGATAATATCTCTGTCCGTCGGCATCCGTGAACCATCCGGTCATCATGTATCCGTCAGCGCCGAAATAATACCAATTGGTAACGCCGTTATAGGTCAGCTTCTGCCAACTGCTGGTCGCCCAGGAACCGTCGTCAAGCTGATGACGCCAGCCGGTCTCATCCTGCGTCCAGTTGCTGTCCGGGACTACCGCAGGCGCAGAAGAACTTGTAGTGCTGCTGCCGCCGGAACTGCCGCTGCCGGACGTACTGCCGGACGTACTGCCGGAACTGCCGCTGCCGGATGTACTGCCGCCAGAGGCAGAACCCATACGGAAGTTCTGGGAAGTCTCTTTCATCTCCTGCGTTGTCTCCGTACCTTTACCGGCACTTACAGTTCCCACTGAATCTTTCTTTCTGAACTCGGCCGCGATCGTGTTCACGCTGCCGTCCCTCTTAGCTTTGCTGCTGAATGTCTGACTCTTGATTGTAATCCTGGTGCTGCCGCTTTCCGCCGTGTAATCCACGCCTTCTTCCAGCTCCTCACCATTTAGGAATACCTTATGGTCAAACTCATCCATTACGCCGTTAGAGACAAACAGCTGATCACTGGGCTCGGCCAGATAGTAATCATAACCTCCCATGTCCTGACCGATATGCTCCTGAATTTCGTAGCCTTCATCCGTCGCGCTATAAACATTCTCGTTGGTATTGTCCAGAACCGTCAGCTTCAGTTCCGTATAGGATGGTACAAATTCCACCCGGCTGTAGTCGGCCTTGACCGTAAATGTATAATCGCCGGTCTCTTTCGGTACGCCGTAGATCTCACCGGAATGCGGCCGAAGCTCGATACCCTCCGGAAGCTCTCCATCCTCAATACTAAATGTAACTACATTATTATCCAGCATATTGTTGGTAGCTACTACATTCGAGAACGGTACATAGCGGACAGCGTTGCTTAATGTAGCCGTAACAATTGTCGGATTGCTGGCATAACCGGTAAGCTCAATCTTCACAGGATCCTGATTATCTGCCGAAATCGTTAAAGTACCGGTAATCTCGCCCTCGCCGTCCGGAACCAGACGGACCTTTGCAAAATTCTGAAGTTCGCCGTCATTTCTAGCATAATAAGTAGAGTTATCAAAGCCCTTCAGCGTACTATGCGCCTCTCCATTCACCGTCCAATAATCATCCAGAGCCACATGCTGAGCATCATCCGAAAGTTCTACTTTCAGTCCTGTCAGATCGGTATCTCCGATATTTGCGATCAGAATATCATGCCTGTTCTCAAAATACTCGGTCAGGAAGATGGTTCTCTTTGTTTTGCCTTCCTCCATCAGATCGGAAGGATAGTTTACAAATAACTCCGCCCCGCTGACTTTCTTCACAAACTGAACATAATAATTCCTCTGATGACTGTCGCCCACATAGACTGTGTACTGAACCGGTCCGTTGGAGAAATCCTGTACTGTCTCGCCCGATTTCAGAACTTCCTGCGTCTTGGTATTGACTACCTTCACCTCATAGCCGGAAGAAGAATTTGTCCAAAATCTTGGTTTGATCTGGCTTAAATCCACATCATCATTGACAAAAACAGTCTGGTATTTATAGCCGTACAGGGTATCCAGTGTTCTGTCCCTATCATTTTCCACGTAATATGTCCGATAAGTCTCTGTACAGCCATTGACACGGAACCAGGGGTCTTGGCTATTCACAAAAGGATCGTCGCTATACGTAGTTACAGACGCAGAAGATATGCTGCTCAAATATACTTCATATCGATATACTGTACCATCCTTATATATCAACGTAAAATATCTATAACGACTATTATTTTCATCGCTGAAACTTATCTTATATCCATAAGGTGCCGCAGCGTTTTCGTCCGCGAATATCTGCGCCGTTATATCTTCTCCTCTTTGCGCCGATGCTTCCGTAGAATAGTAACCCGCTACGACTTTACTCACCTTATCCTTCAGTGAACTGTCCAGTACATAATAATAGTCTTCTTTATCAGTGTGTCCGTCCTCTATCCTATACGAAACCTCTCCTGTAGTACTATAGTGGCTCAGCGCCATAGCATTCTTTTCCACGGACAGCCTTATCCAACGGTTTGCAGATAATTCGGCTTCATACAGATTCGGATTATCACGCGAGATTTTCTCCATGCCGCCATCTTTATAGGAATAGATCGCCCCCTCAGGCAGTTCATGACGGTCTTCGGATGGAGCGACGATAAACTGCAGTCCCTCATAGGCTATTACAGATTCCGAACCATCACCTGATGCGAGGAAATAAACCATACAGTACAGATCCGCAGACGTCACTTTTGCGCTTTCTTCCGGTTTGGCAAATGTACCTTTTACTTCAGAAAGGGCTTTCTCCGTTTCCAGCGTCTTCACTTCCCCGCGATAATAACTAAGCACGTCATCCATCTTATACAGCGCCGAACGGATCACGTTTCCGGAATTGCTGCTGACACTTGATCTGGGAACAAAAACATATTCTTTATCCGCAGAGTAAGATTCCTCCGGAATATAATAATACACAGAGGTAGAGGGAATATCTACATTTTCCACTCCGTCTAGTTTAATCTCCTCGATACGCTCCTCGGCAATTCGCACCGTCTTATCCGCATCGCCATATACTGTATAACTATTATTCACATAAAATTCATTATTCTGCACAACCCGGATCCGGTACCTGACGGCTTCATAATCCAGCTGTTCGCCGCTGCCGATCATAATCTCCAATGTGTAGTATGAATAGTTATTTCTGCTAATTACAGACAGATCTACCGTCTGGTCTTCCGTCATCGCAACATAATCATCCGAAAGATGATACGACGACGATTCCCTTTCACTGGTCGGATCACTGTTCGAATACAGGTTCACCATAATCTTCTTATCTGCATAATCGACTTCGATCGGCGTCCCGCCATTAGAAGAATAAAGATCACGCACCAAATGACTCAGAATATAACTGATCTTCACAGACTTCAGTTCTTCATCCGACATCTGGCTCAAAATCAGATAAGCCTCCACCTCACTCACCGGCAGCAATGATGTCACCGACGGCGTCTGCGACAGATGAAGATCATCCGACGCGTTTGACCCGGTCGCTTCCGGCACTTCTTCACTCCCGCTCAAGGCCTCGCTCTTAACTTCCGTCTCGGCAGTTTCCGCGCTGTCGCCCGGTATGCCGATAACCTGCTCGACAGGCGTGCCGATGTCAAGACCAGGCAGCCCGCCTCCTTCCACTGCCCGGGCTGTCATCCCCGGGGTCAGACAGGAAGCCATCACCATCGCCAGCGATAACAGCAGCGACAGTTTTCTTCTTAAGCTCCTCATTTCACTTTTCCTCCTGATTATATGTTCAGACTGTTGTACAGTCCGTTTTCATTATATATCCATTAATTCTTTTAGGCAAGTATTAATTCCATCAGAATTAATCAAAATCAGCAGAGACCAGAGCAAACAGTAAACCGGCAGAAAAAGGCCCTGCAGACAGACGCCTGCAAGGCCGAATTGTTTACTGCAGAGACCGCATATATTTTTCTCCGTCTCCTTTAATCTTTCTTTTCACGAGCCATCCCGATCAGCTCGTCGATATCATAAATGCGGGACTCGCTCACATGACCGGTCGGATAGTCAAAATACAGCTTTCCGTCATACACATCGCAAAGATACGGAAGTTCCGCCAGCACTTCGCACTGCCCGTTCAGCAATTGTCCGTAATAATATCCGTCCGCTGTCGTGTACTGCGTCACGATGTAATCCCCTGTCTGTGTCACATACGTCAGATACGCGTCCTTTTCCAGTTCCCGCACCAGCCGTCCGCTCTCCCTGTCATAGGCCGCCGGGGTCCCGTGAAGCGGCGAGGTGATTCGGAAATTGTCCGTAAAGAATTCCTCATACATATCGGAATCAGGCGCGTCGCCGCTCTGCTCTTCCAGAAGCGCGCCATCCGCGGCGCTGTAGGAGCGGATAAGCCCGTCGTTATAGATCACTTCCAGCCGGGAACCGTCCGCGTCCCGCCGGTACTGCTGATCATAGACCTGCTCCGCGTCCGGAATATCCACCTCCGCGATCAGCCCGCCGTCCAGCCCGTACAGCCGGAACTGATCGTAGGCGAACAGCATCACCGTCTTCCCGTCTGCACTCAGCCGCGCCTCATCGTGCAAATAGGATGAATCGTAGGAAAATACCTGCGCATCCGGATAGCCGATGTATTTCATTACACGCACCAGCGGTGAATCCATGCTGCCAACCAGAGCGATGCCTTCCGCCAACTGAACAAAATCGCCGCCGTACTCTTTCGTATGCGTAGACATCAGGTTTGCGTAGCTGTCGTAGAACATAAACTTGTCCTCCGACGTAATTAGCGTATGCTCGCCGCCCCTGGCGAATCGAAGGATATTATCCGGCGTCGTCACCAACGGCTCCTGCTCTCCTGTCACCGGATCGATCTTCACCAGCAGGTTCTCCGTCTGCACATAGATACCGCTCCCATCCGTTTCCACCCCAAACGCCTGGTCAGAATCGAAACCGCCTGTCTGCTCCATATTCACCGTATCAATAACGCTGAATACAGAATCCCCCGGCGTCGTCGCGGAGAATGCGAAATACTCCTGATAGAAGCCTCCTTCAAAATGGCTGTAACCGGAATCCGGATCAAAAAGGATAATGTCGTCATCCGGATTCTCGAGATCAAAAATCTGAAGGGATCCATCTGCAAAGCTGACTCCCAGAAGAGTGCCATCCTCATTCAGCGCCAAAAGATTGTCCCGCGGATTGGCGAAAATGTCATTCACTGTCACACTCTGCTTCCGCCCGCCGAAGTCGACTGTTTTGATCAGCTTTCCGTCCGCCGTATCATATACCGCCGCCGTCTGCTCATCCCGGTATACCGCCGCCGCCCGTTTTCCGTCGCCGGATACGGCGATAGATGTCGCTGGCCCGCCAGTCCATAGAACCTGATCGTTTGGAATATCATAAGCCGTGATCCCATCCGCTCCCGCCAGCAGAATCGTATCCGCATCCAGATAATGAGCCTCGCTGAGCGCGGATTCCGCCACCGGCAGTGTCTTAAGAATCTGCGCTGTTTCCGTATCGATCACAGCGGCCTCATAAGCATAGATGCAAACCGCCGTCCGACCGTCCGGAGATATTTCCATCGCAAGCGGCGCCGCAGGCAGGTTCACAGCCCCCTGGGTCTTATAACCATCGTAGAGATCATAAACTGCCAGCGCATCCGTCAGCGCATTCTGGGCCTGAGCCGTATATGGCGGCTCCAGAATGCTTCCTGTCTGCTCCGGCAGTGCCTGCAGAGCATAATCGATCGCCAGCGCAGAATCGCCGGTCTCCAGAGCGTTGCGGGAGTACTCAGCAAGTTTTAACCAGTTCTCAGTAGTCTGCATGCGTTTGAGGCCGATGAACGCTGATGCGGCTCCCGCGGCAACCAGCAGCGAGAATACACCCGCCATAATACGGTTCACACGCCTCATACGTTTTACTCTCGGATCATTTTCTCTCAGATGAGTAAAATCATACAGCATTTCCGCCGCTGTCTGATACCGAAGATTGGGGTTAGGATTCATAGCCTTCGTTATGATCCGGACGATCTGAGGACTGAATTCTTTTTCAGAAAGCGGCTCTACTTCCAGTGCGTCTCTTGCCGGGCGGCGGCCGCTTAACAGATGATAAAGTGTAGCCCCGGTGCTATAGATATCAGAGCGCACGTCAGGAACCACGATCCTCTTCGCGGAAGTGGAAGTCGTTGTCCCTCTCTGATTAAATGCCTGCGCCGCCTGAGGATCAAGAACGCGGGACTCTGTTTTCTCCGGATCCTCTCTGGTCAGGGTCTCATCAGAGGAACCGGCAGTATTTTTCGCTTCAGCCCCTCGGGCTGAACCCGAAGTTTTATCCCCCATTCTGGTTCTTCGGGTTGCGGTTGCGTCTTCGTCTGATGAAAAATCAATTCCATAATGTTCAGGCGAAGCATATCCGGCGCTGCAGCCGATTACATTTTCCTCTCCTAATGCCAATGTAATGTTAAAATCAATGAGGCAGATATCGTTATTCGGCCTTCGCATCAGGTTAGCAGGCTTTATATCGCTATGAACATATCCTCTTGGGGGATCCCCATGAGTGGGACTATGCAGATAATCCAAAGCTCCCAGAAGCTGAATCGCCCATCGGATCACCTGCGCCTGAGGATATCTTTCGCCCCGCTTAAGCGGTTTATCCAGACTCTCGCCCTCGATGTAATCCATGGCCGTGTATACAATATCATCTTCAATAAAGAAATCGTATACCGCCGGTATATTGGGATGGGTCAGGTTCTTCAGGACATCTACTTCACGCCGCAGCAGTTCCTGACGCGTTGTGACCTTACGCTTATCAGCCTTGAGAACCACCTTCTTGTTCAGCCGCAGATGATTGGCAAGATATACGTTTCCCCCGCCGCCGGCGCCGATCTTTTCTATAATTTCATATGTAGAGGCAATGATCTGACCCATGGACGCTTACTCCTTCTGTCCTTTTTTCTTTTTTCTTTTCTGTTCCGGTAATCCGTATTCGGCGTCGAGCCGCGCTTTCAGCCTTTCCTTCCTTATCTTTGAAACAAAAAAGAAGAACATCGCCAGAACGGCGGATACACCCGCCGTCAGCATTCCGCCATAAAACAACAATTCATCTGTTACGATCAGTTCCATTCTTTCCCCTTTTTACGACATGCCATCGTCTCTGTTATTTCGTTAATATCGTAATAACTGAAATATTATCTTTTTCCCCGCGGCTCTTGTTCAGCTCGATCAGATACTCTTCCCACTGCTTCATCTCCCGCTCACTCTGCTGTGAATCCAGCAGATACTGCTTCATTTCCAAGCTGGAAATACAGTGGCGGAATCCGTCTGAACAAAGTACATATGCAGAACCATGCTTTACATCGCCAAAAAACATATCCGGAGAAACCGACTCCATAACGCCTACACATCTGGAAAGAACATTGCGGATGGGCGACTGTTCTGCCTGCTCTTCCGTCAGATTTCCCAAACGTATCTCCTCGGCTACCAGCGTATGATCCTGAGTCAGTTGTATAACCTGACTGCCGATCTCATAAGCTCGTGAGTCACCGATATTCAGAAGATAGTATCGGTTTTGAGTTAACAACAGCGCCGTAACCGTTGTTCCCAGGCTGCACTGATTCTGTTCTCCATACGCATGCAGCCAGTTGTTCTTCTTTGTGATCAGACTGCTCCACTGTTTCCGGATAACATGATCTTCCAGGGGATACTGCGAAAGGCCCGGAAGTTCAGTATACATCCACTCTGAGAACGCATCAAGCACCACAGAACTGGCCAGTTCCCCATGAGACAGACCTCCCATCCCATCGCAAAGTACGGCAAAAACCATTGGTCCCGTTTTTGTCGTAACCTTTCTAACCAGCACCCTGTCCTCATTAACCTGTTTCTTCGTTCCTATATCTGTAGATGCAGATACCCAGAAATCCATATGCCCTCCTAGAACAGTCTAAACTCAAATTCTTCATCAGACAGGCTGACCCGTGTCCCATGTGTCAGTTTCACTTCTGTTCCCGATGTTATTTCTTTTCCGTCCACATATGTATGGTTTTTTGAATTGTCATCAACAATAAAGTATTCGCCATCTCTGAACACAATATGGCAATGGCTCCTTCCCACACTTCGATTATTCGAAACTACGTAATCATTATAATTTTCATCACGCCCAATATGGAACAGGCTTTTATCAATAGGAATCTTCTCATTATTACTGCGTCTGACTAACTGCGGACTCAGCCTTTGGCCTTCCCTGTCAGACCGCATAACCGTAGTCGAAGAATCCTCTTCAGAATCTTTGTATATGGTATCCCCAAAATCAGCCTCCGCAACTAAAGGCTGAGATTTCAGCCCCATGCCCGATACAGGGGTTCCCTGCGTACCCGGCTGGAAACCGTTCATCTGAACCGGAGCATTATACCCCGGCTGATACGTCTGCGGTATCGGCGGTACATTCTGCCCGGCTGTTCCATATCCCCCAACCGGCGGCACCGGCGGCTGGGGCTGTCCCGGTATTGCATATCCCGCCGGCATCTGCTGCTGAGGCTGCGGCTCCTTCCCCTTTTTCTGCTTGGAAGCAGATTTTGAACCCTGTTTGGTCTGTTTGGCCTGTTTAGCCGCTTCCTTCTGCGCTTTATATAACGCGGCGTTATCCTTATTGTAATGCTGAAGCAGATAGAACAGACTGATCGAATCTCCGGACGGCTGCGTCTCCTGCTGTGCCCGGGCGGTGTCAGGCTGATTCTTACCGGGGATCTGGAACGACGGCTGGACCTGCGGTTTTGAAGATTCCGCGGGTCTTACCGGTTTCGCCTCTGTCGGAGGTTTCACCGGGGGCACTGGAGGCATCGGTACAGGCTGCGGAGCAACGGGCGGCACCTGCTGTATAGGATTTATCCGGGGCTGCATCTCCTGCTGCTGAACTGGCTGCGGTACCGGCTTGATCTCCGGATTATATGCCGGCTGAGGCGCCGGCTGGGGCACCCGCTGATACGCCGGCTGCGAAGCGTCTGTACGTATCGGCTGAGCCGTACCCTCTGCCAGGATCCCCTTAATCACTGCGGCGAAATCCGATACAGAAAACACCGGCGCGCTGTTCAGATAACTGAGGATCTTTGCAACGTAACTGCAGTTTTCTGTCTGATCAAACTGAGTACTGAACATAATATTCTTAAAAAATGTGCCTAAATCCGTCTGCGTTTTCCCCGCGGATACCACAGGGACACAAACAAGAACCGTATCGCAGGTCGACACGTCTGCGAAAATGTAATTCAGGTCCAGCAGGATCGAATTTGAATCGATCATATAATCTTCCGCGCAGATAAGCGCGTTCACAATGCCGCTGAACACTCCAAGAAGCCTCTTTTTATTGACAATCCCGGAAAACAGCTGGCTGACCGGGACGCGCGAAGACACATTATACTTAATAAATCTGTCCGTATTGACCTGCATAAACAAAGCCTGGGCCAGCCCCGGTATCCTGTTATTGGTGAGCATTCCAATACTCATGGTATCCAATGTCTCCTCGGGAGCAAAAGAGCATACCAAATAGGTAGTACTTCCCTGGTTCTCATAACTGAACATACTCATAACTAGACTCTCCTTCCTATTTCCATAATTTAGAACATGCCGACTGTTCGAATTGCAATGGTCTCCAATTAAATACCCTAAACTCAGGCTCCAACGTGTATGTGACCTTCACGTAAATATTGGAAGAAGCGACATGGGTTCCGGAAAAATCCAGGCCATCAAGACCGTTTACCACATGATACCGTTTCAGGATCCGATCCGCTTCACTTTCATTCCCGTCTGCCAGATACGCGACAAAACGCGCTTTTACAACAGATGCCAGCAGTGTGGAATCGGCGCTGACATTTCCGTACTCGTCCGGAGTTTTCTCCTCATCTCCGGAAGACGGGACATAAATGCTGCCATCCCAGGTATCATTATCCACATCTGAACTTGAAACCCTGGTCCACAATTCTGAACTGACAAACCCGTCATCAGAATTCACTGCCGCCTGATAAAGTTCCGCGATCAGCTGCGCGACAAAACCCGAACTGTTAATCTTCTCACTGCCGTATGGATCCAGCGACAAACTGTTGGTCGTCGCAAGAAGCACATGAGCAATTTCATTTCTGGTTTCAAAAACAACAAAATAGCTATACATAAACAACATCAGAAACAGAAAAATCGTCACGGCAATGCTTGCTTCAAGGGACAGCAGCCCCTTTTCCGACTTTAATCTCTTCATCTTTAATACCCTTTGTAGACAACGCGTTTTTTATTGAAACCTATGGCCTCTCCGGAAACCGGAATAAACTCATTCATTGTAAATGTCGCTTCCGTTCGTATATATGTATAACTGTAATCCAGATCGAACAAACCGTTTGAAGCGACCACTTTATTATTGTTCATGTATTCCACCGCCTCCATTTCAATTATATTGCTCAGCCGCGACAGCATCTTCTTTCGCGGCGTAAACAAAAGCATTATAATAAACAATGTCTTCGAATAGTCCACGGTAAAATACTTTCCAACATCCGTACCTCCGGACGAAGATTTGGTATCGGTTACTCCCAGGTCTTTTTTCAGCTGTTCCGCCTGTGCTGTATTCAATTTTAATTTTGAAAAAGAAGTGATCAAATCAAATATTCCCGAAGGAGTCAGGTATACTTTTGTCTTTACAAGACGAACCTCCCCGCCATTAACCAGCAGGATCGTATCTATCAGCGGTTCCACCAGTATATACACCAGCATCACGATCGGATAAGCGATCGTGGCGGAAGCCGCGATACTTTCCACTTCTGGATTAGTCAGAATCAAAAACAGGTTAGCCACCAGTCTTACCAGATATACGCCTCCAAATACCGCGCACTGATTTACGAGCTCTGATGGGGATCCGAACATAATATACTCTTTCTCCGCACCCACAAAGCATTTTTCCGTTCCGCCGTTGATAGCGCTGTATATCGTTCGAACAAGCGCCAGCATGTCAGTAACCTTGTTTGACGGCAAAGGGGAAGTGGTCTCCTGCCCTCTTTCATTAAACGCGGTTCCGGTCAGGGCTTTTCCGGTCTTATAAGTGACACGGTCAGATGTCATGTAATGAACATACCCGGTCAATAACAGCTTTTTCCCAATATATTCTCCGGGATTTTTTAAAACATTCCCCAGAAATGTGACCATGCCAGTTATATTATTTACAATGGTACAGACGGCATCATACATTTCCTTCAGTAACTGAGCCAGGAAAAGCAGCCCGATACCGGATACAAGTTCGGCGATATCGCCCGTAATCGTCGAAAATGCCGTGAAAATATTCTGCAGCGCCTCAAACAGGTCAAAATCCACAAACAGATCCCGGTCTGTAGCTGAATAATCTCCAAACAGCTCTTTGTTCTTTTGCGCCGCCGCCTTGTCTCCAGCCACATCGGATCCCTCGTACAGCGGGAACTTAGTTCTGTCTTTTTCAGAAGGCAATCCATTGTAAGTACTATTATAATAATTCGAATCAATCACGGCTCCGAGTTTCTGGTCATAGGCAAGGGTAACCGAAAGCAGCGCCTCGAAAAAGGATACAATTGCCTTTATTACACCCCAGATGGACGCGCTTACCATTTGCTCAACACACTCGGATTCCGCTTTTTCCACCGCTTCTTTCGTAAGCAGGCCGGAAAACTCTCTGAAATACTCTGAGCGGCTCACGGAAGTTATAATAAAATCATCGCTTCCATCCACTGTTCCATATTTGTCGACCTTTGTTTTCAGAGAAGTAAGACTCTCGACCGCCTGTGAATATATTTCCACATTAAACTGCGCCACATCTTCCTTTACCGAAGAGAGGCCGTTCGTATAGCCGGATTTGTAGGCATCCAGAACTGTCTTAGTATTATCAATATCGACATTACTGTCCTTCAGCTCAGTCAGTTCCTTCTTTGCGTCCTCATCATCGGATTCTTTAATCTGTTCTTCCAGCTTCTTGATCCGGTCGCTATTATCCGATTTCATGGAATTAAGAGCAGTTGTTCCCGCGGAAACTACGGTATTCTCTACAGCCGTTTCCATTGACACAAAATCACCCTGAACCGTGGTGAGCTTTGTCTGAACGTCCTTCAGCTTGGAAGATAACCCGCTGATGGACGAAGAATAACTGGTTTTGCTCTCTTTCACAGCTTTTTCCAAATTTGCCAGCTGCGTTTCATAAGAACTTTTCGAAGTGTTGTAGTTATTTCTGGCTGTTTCCCACGCCTCTATATCATCCGCATTATCTTCCCTGACCTGATTCAGCTCTTCCTGAAGCTGAGAAATCTGCTCCGAATGGTTTGCGCCTGTCTTTTTCTGATCCTCCTGCAAACTTTGGATCTGTCCTTCCAGGCCCTCGATCTGATCAGCCAGATCAGATATTTTTGCTCGTTCTTCATCAACAGTAGCCTGCAGCTGCTGTAAAGCAGTCTCCATCTCCTGCTTTTTACTCAGATAATTGGTAACATCCGATGAAAACTTATTATATGCGGTCGAATAATTCGAATATGCCGTCTGTTCTTCGCTGATAACATCCTTCAGCAGTCCCAAATCCTCTGAAAGCGTAACAAAACTGTCAGCCGCCCCGGCACCAGCCGTAATAAGGTCAAAAAAGGAACTTCCGGGAATCATCGCTTCCAAAGCCTTTAACATATCGTCGAAAGGCAGACTGTCTTCCACCAGCTTTGTAGGCACGCTATATTTACTGTATTCCAAAGTCTGGTACAGCAGGACATCCGGATCAGACAGAGAATAGATACCCTCTGACTTACTTTCAGACGTAATATAAGTATTACTTAACATTTTCAGATTTTCTTCCATGTATTTCTCAAAGGTTTCCGATATCAGATCCGACACCGTATACTGATTAAGCGCTTTTCCGGTTCCGGACAGATTCTGGCTCATAGCCAGCAGACCAAAACGTTTGCGAAGGAAGGAATCGTAAGTTCCCAGAGTAGAATTTGACGCGTTGCAGAGGGCCTCGTCAAATATGGCCACAGCACTGCTCACGCGGGCTGCATTAATCAGACTGCCCGCGATCGTAACAAAAGGAAGCATCAGAATAGCCAGAAAAAGCGAAATAACGCCTCTGGTTCCATTGATATACTTATATTTGTGATAATAACTGTTCCGCAAGGCTCTCTTTATTCTAGCTAATCTGTTCATAGACAACTCCTCAATGCTTGGCATATTGATGGTTGAATATCTTCATGATCGAGTTAACCATCTTTACAACTTTTGATGGTACTCCATTGCCCCCCAACTGATAAGACGCAAAATCCGTCGTAGTGATATAATCAATAATATCCGTGCAGTCCGCTCTCGCCGTCGCCTCATAGGTGACCTGACTGTCCATGCCGAATATCTCCAGCCCGCTTCCAAACGGAGTATTGAACGTGCAGGTAGTATGTACCTTGACATGGCGTCTCAAAGTAGAATCCTGAATCAACTCCACCTTCACGTCTACAGAATCCTCATCAATCGTTCCTGTAAAATTGGTTCTTTTAAGCATATATTTGATATAGGCATCGGCTTTCCCACTATTCGCATCCACCAGAGAAGATTTGCTGAACCCCCTGTAAAGATCCCGATAAGCAAGGTCTTCCGTTTCAATATACCCCATTATTAAATCGCTTTCCGGATTATTAAAGGTCGCCGCTATTTTTGCCGCAGCGTCGTTGGTTACAGCCGTGAGCAGAAAACGCTGATAGTACAGGAATCCAACCGCAAGGATCCATACCAGAAGCAGCATGGTCAGGACCATGATAATCATACCTTCCAGCATGACCGCTCCATTTTCCCTATCAGACTTTTTAATCATAACCCGCTCCTTTCTCAAAACCGAAGCTTTATCATATAATAAAATCCTTCGAACGTACTGACAAAAGCTACGCCATCTTTCGTGAAGTAGCCCGCGTCAAGGAACTGATTCTCAATCGCCATCTGTCTGTCATGATTTATGTATCCCCAATAACCATCTGCCAGCACCGCGGCTAGTCCGTTGGAGAAACTCCTGGCTCCCTCATATTGCGGCTCGATCACAACCTTGCCCTCAGAATCCATAAAACCCCATTTTCCGGATTCATCCTGATACGCGATATAATCATCAAGATAAATATCCGCGTCTACAGCGTTCAGAGCCGTCACCTCTTCCCCTTTGCCGTCATACAGACCATAACGGCCGCCCACGGACGCGATCATACGGTCTTTATATACATAATCGCCATTTCCGTAAAGTTTGATATCTTCAAAACCGGTTTCGGTTATCTTGTCTCCATCCGTATTGATCAGACTCCACCCGCTTCCTTTCCGAACAGCAGAAATCCCATTAACATATGACGACGCGTCGTCATACTCCCCGGATAGATATTTATTTTCATTACAATCCAGATATCTCCACATTCCATCCTCGCCGCGAACCGGCAGAATCCCCTCGAAAACTGCTCTCGCGCTGAGAACCGGTTCCGTCACGATCGCCTGTACAACGCCGCTGTCGCTGATAACCCGCTGCCCTTTTTCCGACGTACACAGCGCTATCCGATCATCGCTGACCGGACTGATATACTGGTACTCGCATTCATAAAGCCATTCTGAATCCGGCTCCATAACGCCCCAATGCGGATCACTGTATAAAGTGTAATATCCGTCAGGGCTCTCATAGACCTCTTTATACGTCCTGCTTGAGGAAGTAAATGAATATTCGATCTCCAGGCCCAGTTCCGTCAGTTTCTCGCTTTCCGCTCCGGCTCTTACGGACTTGTTATAGGAAGAATGCGCGGACGCATAATCCGAATTCTGAATATATAATTCCAACAGCGTTTCCCAGTAAGGAGCTTCTTCAGGATAAATGCCGCACGCCTCGGAAAGGGCTGAAGCAAACGAGTTCTTTGATATAACTTCATCATCGTAGGCCATATGATTTGCCTGAATCCACTTATCACGGATCTCCTTATCCTCTTTAAGCAAAAGAGCTGATTTGTACGAGTCCGCGGCCTTTTGGTACAACGAGCGCGCCATATAGTTTTCCGCGCTGTCCAAATATTTGTCATACTCAGATTCTGAGGCCCCACCGCTGGTTATCTGTGCAACCCAGGCCGCACAAATAGCTATCACAAGAATTACCGATAATATTGCCCGTATTTTTTTCATGATCCACTCTTCCTTAAAATTTAAAGATAAATATCGTTATCGCATATCCCGCCAGCAGAAACGGTCCAAAAGGCAGCGATTCCTGAAGCTTCTTTTTTTTCGTTACAAAAAGTACGACTGCCATCGCTGCGCATAACAAAACGCCATACAACAGTGTTCCATATATCGTATATACTCCTCCGCTGATCGCCAGCGCACCAACCAGCTTAATATCCCCGAACCCTATTCCATGATTCGTTAATATGGATGCCCCTATCAGGCAGAGGACTGAAACCACGGCAGCAAACGCGCTGCTGACGATATACGAGACTCCTCCCGGCTGACCGGTAATATATCCGGCCGCCAGACAGAGAATACCCGCCACGGCTAAAACAAGCGGAAATATATTCGGGATCCGATACTCCCTGTAATCCATACAGGCCGCGCCGCATAGGCAGAACAAAGCAGTCAGCATCTTACATATATTGATCACATCAGACAACTTTGTCGTAATCTTCAACGCCGCCGCGAAAGACAGAAAAAAAATCCCCAGGGTGAGGGCATAGATCGTACCCCTGCTCAAAACCCTGCTGACCTCCGTTTCCGTCCCAGCCCTGCGTTTTAGGATCCGGACATGATCTGTTATATTCTTATCCAGAGTAATATAAGAAATCCCCGCACATGCTATTGCAGTCAGCATTGCGACAATAACCGACATATGTTCCTCCTCGATCAACCCAGCATATCTTCGGCTGCGCCCTCCGACTCTTTTCTAAGCACTCGAAAAGCGCAGCCTTAAAGACATTAATGGATCGTGAAGCCGTTAATGATTTCCTGAACCTGTCCAACGATCTGGTCTCTGAACCCCATAAAGGTACCCGCCAAAAGAATAACTATACCCAGAATAATGAGGATCGAGATAAAGTTTGTATCGCCGCTCTCATCATCCCGCACATCCCGAAGCAACCTTGTTGTTTCCAGCCTTGCCCTCCACAGTAACGATTCCAGCATTTCTCCTGCCTCCTTAATTTTTTTATATCCACAAAACACCGTTTTGTTGATACCTTTATAAAGAAAAACTCTGCACCGCAGCCGCAATTACAATGAGCATTACGCCAAAGAACATCAGGGCGATCGGTATAAGAAGCGCGCTGGCCGCCGCCTCTCCCTTTTGAAGCATAACCTGCCTGCGGTTCGCCCATAATTCCGCCGACTGATTAATAAGAAACTGCGGCAGATCTCCGCCGCCTCGTTCAATGCTCTGAATCAGCGCCGACGTAAATTTCTTGATATCATCAGAGTTTGTCTGCACTCCGAAATCATGGATTGCGTCGATATCAGACCTTCCGTTGCTCATCGCCTCACAGGATTTCTTCATCATATCATAAATCAGGGCATCCTTACCGTAAGCAACCATTTCCCATGCCTCATGAAGAATCACGCCGGAATTCACAATCAGCGCAAGCTTTGATATCGCGTTTGGAAATTCTTTTTCACATTCATTCTGCCGTTCTTTTACCTTCTCTCCCGTATGATTGAAGAAGTAATAGGCCGACAGAACGCAGAGACCTATCCCCGCCAGCACACACATCATCGTCATATCATCCGACAGGATACCCGCGGCAACAAACGCGACCGCCGGGAAAAACAACGCAAAGGAAAGGATCTGCGCCCATATAATGCGTGCGTAATATTCACTGAACTGCCTTGTATAAATCAGCGAACAGTCCTGGCGGAGTTTATCTCCAATCTTTCCCCGAAGTCTTCCGATCTTCAGATCCTGCAGTGCCAGACCAGCCGAATACAAAGTCTTCAGCGGAAAATCATCGCCGTCCAAAGGCTCCAGCATATAGTCGTATCCCGCTCCCTTAAACAGGAATATGATAAAAATTACCGTCAATACCGTTCCTACCGCTAATATGATCATCCTCATTTTTCATCACCCAATATCTATAATCTTTTTTCCCCAGAAATAGGACGCCACAAATATGCCAACAGCGATCGTTGTCGCAAGCACACCCAGCATTGAAGAAAGATTATCAGCAAAATCCGGGCTGGCAACCTTCAGCATGGCAACCAGGGCGATCGGCATAATACACATCGCGTTATGCTGTAATTTGTTGGACGCCAGCTTGGTATCAATCTCTTCCGAGATCGAAATCTTATCTCCAATGATCCCACGGGTACGTCTTACAACATCATTAAAATTACCTCCAAGACGGTAACAGTTGCTCATAACATTACTGAAATTATAAACATCCTCGTTATTGCTCCTTTTACCGAAATCGGCAAGCATCTCCTCCAAAGTTCTTCCGTTATTCAGCCCGGATACAATCTCATCCAGTTCCTTAATGATATAATCGTCATCCGTATATTGATTCCGCATATCATTTCTCGCATTCAAAAAAGAATCATTTACCGTATTGCCTGCAGACAGAGAAGCCGAAAGACCTTCCAGCATGTCCATAAATTGCTTTTGCAGCTGTTTATTCCTTTTTTTCAGCAGACTTTCATTGATCGCAGGAAGAAAGACTTTCGCCGCTATGAGGCCTACTGCGGCAAATACCACAACATTGCTTATGTATGTCGCTGTTGTCGCCTCGCCATCGTATTTGAACAGGCCGCCGTAGAAAACGTATCCTACCAGACCACCCAGCACAAATGTCAGAAGGAAATAAAGTATTTTCTCTCCAACAGACATGTAGTACACCTTGTAATTCAGCATCTCATTGTTTAGCGGAGACGGATAATATTTCGGTTCTTTCGGTTCATTTTTCTTCGCCATACTACTCCTCACCTCAGATCTCTGTTCTGATTCCTGACAGCTGAAGCTTAAAAACATTCTGCATCGGATTCTTCGTCCGTTTCAGGCTGCCTGACACTTTATCCAGCGTGCTGTTTTCGTCTTCCTCAAACACATACAGCGGATTCAGGACGATCTGTCCGTCCTTATAGCCGACAACTTCCGTAATTTCCATGGTCTTTCTCGATTTATCCCTTAATCTGGACAAATGGATAATGATATCAAGCGCCGAGGCAATCTGCTGACGAATCGCTTCCAGCGGAAGTCCGTCCGCTCCCTGCAGCACCATTGTCTCTAATCGGCTTAACATATCGTGAGTCGAGTTAGCATGGCCGGTTGACAGGGAACCGTCATGACCAGTATTCATAGCCTGAAGCATATCCAGAGCCTCGCCGCCGCGGACTTCTCCGACCACGATGCGCTCCGGTCTCATACGGAGGGAAGATTTAATCAGATCACGTATTGTGATCTGCCCTGCGCCGGAAGCGTTCGCATTCCTGGTTTCAAGGCTTACCAGGTTTTCGACGCCCGTAATCTGCAGCTCCGCAGAATCTTCTATCGTGATAACGCGCTCGTCCTTCGGAATATAGTTGGACAAGGCATTGAGGAACGTAGTCTTGCCGGATCCCGTTCCGCCGCATATAAAAATATTGTATTTTGCCCTGACCAAAAGTTCCAGCTTGTCGGCAATTTCCCGCGTTATCGAACCATATGAGATCAATTTCTCAATTGTCATAGGTTCCTTCGAGAACTTTCGGATAGTAAGCGTCGGACCGCAAAGAGCAATCGGCGGAAGAACCACATTCACACGCGAGCCATCCGGAAGCCTGGTATCACAGATTGGATTCGCCTGGTTTACCTCACGGCCGGCCAGTCCCACAATTCTTTGAATAACGTCCTCCAGCCTGCGCTGGCTCTCAAATTTCTTATCCAGCTTAAATAAACGGCCCTTCTGCTCAATAAATATATGATCCGGTCCATTTATCATTACCTCAGTGATCGTATCATCGCGAATAATGGAATCGAGCAGCCCAAAACCACGAATAGAACTATATACCTGCTGTACAATCGAAACCTTCTGTTCAATTGAACAATAACTGTTCGCAAGCCTGTTCAGAACGATTTCCTCAATCTTCTCTTCCAGTTCAGCATCCTCCATCTTGCTCAGAGGAAGAGTTTCACTGACATTCTGCCTTATATCAGCTACAAGCTGCTGCTCCTGTTCGTAATCCATACAATCACCCCTGCATCAGAGAATCAAAAACAGATAATTTGGACAGCTGCTCCATAACGCTTCTTGAATCCATATGTTCATACCGGGGAGCACCGCCCAGACTTCTCAATCCCAGATCTGCTACCAAATGCCCTGTTTTGTTGCTGAAACGGTTATAAACGAGTGCTATGCGCCCCAATACCGGCACGTCCGCATTTCGCTCCAAAGCTTCCAACGCATGATAAGCTCTCTGCGTTTTTGCATTCGCCGTTTCAGAACCGTCGCTTACCCACACAATCGTATGCGCCTGCCGATAAAGCGCCAGAGAATCCTGATCCAGTCCAAAATCACGGTCAATTATGATATAATCATAATTACCCATCGCTTTCAGTTCTGAGATAAGACGCAAAGTATCTTCGCCGTTCATTTCCAGCATATCAAGCGCAACCCTGGGCTGCTCATAGAAATCGACGCCTCTGGGATCACGCTTGACACAGCTTTCAAGCTTCAGCGACAGATTCGTCTTCCTGCTTTTTAACGCATAAATCACATCGCTGAAACAGAACGAACCGTCCGCAGAAAAGAACACGTCTGAAGCGCCATATCTTTCAAGATTTAAATACAGAACCTTCTTCCCCTGCGCGGCAATATGTAACGCACATGCAGCCGCCATAGAAGACACACCTACGCCGCCGCCAGCCGCCTGGAACATCAGGACCTGACAGTTCGTGTTCCCTCCTCCGATTCCATACAGCGCTTCCGCCTTTTCAGAATAAATACTAAGAACGCCTTTATAAATTAATTCTGCCTTCTGGAACTTGCAAATTACCTTCTGTCCATTAAACTCCGTCATCTCGGCAGAGTCCACAAGGTAAGCAAATCCGCACCTCTTCGGCAATACATTTACATCGATATCAAAGCTGTCACTCGCTACCAGAACATCTATTTTAGCCGTCTCAAGAGTAGACAAGGCAATCGCCTTGTCTGTAAAAGAATATACTTCAAATTTGTCGGCGTATCTTGTATTGAAAACGGCTGCGATTCGAGAGAGATATCCCTGATCATTTTCAAGAATGGCAAGTTTTATCTTCATTTTTATACCCCCACCAGTCCGAATTTTATCTTACTTTATTAAAACTTAATAAATATTTCGGATTAGATTATACATTAAATAATCCTAATAGTCAATATATAATTCTATTAGAATTATTCGTGTGAATCATGATAATAAACCGTAAATTATATCCCGGCTCAACTTCTATAATATAATTCTATCAGATATCAAATAATTCTATTGGGATATTATTTGTCACAATTCACTCAGATACAATCAAATAACTACGAAAGGATGGAAAAATATGGAATATCTTGATTACTACGAGATCGGTCAGAAAATCAAGCGCTGCCGCATAGATCACGGAATATCCCAGGAGCAGGCCGCGGAACTTTGCGACATATCTGCGTCTTTCTATGGCAATATTGAACGCGGCACCAAAAAGATGTCTCTGGATACGTTTGTAGTGATCTGTGATAAACTGAATTTATCTCCGGATTATCTTCTCCAGGACAATCTGCCGGATTCCGATCCGATCGTATTCAATATCATCTGCGAAGTTAAGAAAACCGGCGAAACGCAATATAAGAAATACCTTTCGCTCATTAAGGCTCTGGCCAAAATTGCGGGTGAATTATAAAAACCGGCTCCGTCTGTCCCAGACAGCAGAGCCGGTTTTCTGATCTTTATGCTATTAATGATGGAACAGCCTGATCCCTGTAAACACCATCGCCATCCCATACTTATCGCAGGTCTCGATCACCTGATCATCCCTCACAGAACCGCCCGGCTCGGCGATATACTTTACACCGCTCTTCTTCGCCCGCTCGATGTTGTCGCCGAACGGGAAGAACGCGTCGCTGCCCAGAGCCACATCCGTCATCCGATCAAGCCATGCCCGCTTCTCTTCCCGGGTAAATACCGGAGGCTTTACCTTGAACGTCTTCTCCCACACGCCGTCCGCCAGCACATCCATGTACTCCTCGCCGATATACACGTCGATCGCGTTGTCACGGTCCGCCCGTTTGATTCCATCCACGAACTGCAGCGACAGCACCTGCGGCGCCTGGCGCAGGAACCAGTTATCCGCCTTCTGCCCCGCCAGCCTCGTACAATGCACCCGCGACTGCTGCCCCGCTCCGATACCGATCGCCTGTCCGCCCTTCACATAGCAGACCGAATTCGACTGTGTATATTTCAATGTGATCAGCGAGATCGCCAGATCCATCTTCGCCGCCTCCGGAATCTCCTTATTGGCCGTCACTACATTGGACAGCAGCTCATCGTCGATCTTAAGCTCATTGCGCCCCTGCTCAAACGTGATCCCGAACACCTGCTTCCTCTCAACCGGCTCCGGCACATAACTCTCATCGATCTGGATCACGCAGTAATTCCCATTCTTCTTGCTCTTAAGTATCTCAAGCGCCTCCGGCTCATACCCCGGAGCGATCACCCCATCCGACACCTCTCTCTTAATGATCCGCGCCGTATCCACATCGCACACATCCGACAAAGAAATAAAATCCCCGAACGAAGACATCCGATCCGCTCCCCGCGCCCGCGCGTAAGCACAAGCCAGCGGCGACAGCTCCCCCATATCATCCACCCAGTAAATCTTTCTCAGCGTCTCATCCAGCGGCAGTCCCACCGCCGCTCCCGCCGGCGACACATGCTTAAACGAGGTCGCCGCCGGCAGTCCCGTCACCTTCTTAAGCTCCCTCACCAGCTGCCACCCATTAAACGCATCCAGAAAATTAATATACCCCGGTCTCCCCGCCAACACCGTAATCGGCAGTTCCTCCCCATTCTCCATAAATATCCTCGACGGCTTCTGATTCGGATTACACCCATACTTCAATTCCAGTTCTTTCATCGTTTATAATCTCCTTTCGTCCTCTCACGAATTCTTATTCACAATCCTGCTCTCATACTCCCCAGTCCGAATATCAATAAACCTCACGAACAGAGCCACCTTATTCTCCTCATTCAAACTCTCCCACACCATCTCCGTAAACGCGTCGATATCCCCTTCAATCCCAACGCGCTTCGGTTCCCCCTCAAAGCTGGGCAATGGCTCCCCATCATGCATATACGTATGAATAAAATGTCCCTCCCCCTTAAGCGGACTCTCATACGCAAACGTATACCTCTGGCACGACTCCGGATCCCCATCCGCGCTCTTAAGGATCGACATCGCATAATTATACCCGCCCCGTTCAATATGCATAATCCCCGAGATCCGCGGCGTATAATTCGGCCCGTCCGGCTCAAACTCCCTGCTCCGCAGACACTGCTCAAACGTAAGCTGCTTATCCATCCCCTCATAGATCGTATCCGTCTGATCCCCATTGGTCACGATCGTCTTATTCCCCAGCACCCGCACCGGCGCGTAGATGATCAGACTGGGATCCTTAAGCTTCGCCGGGTCATACGCCTGGGTGCGGATTCCCTCGCCGTCCTCCACGAACACCCGGTTCCGGCTGTTCTCGCTGCGTCCCATGATGAAATACGCCGCCACCGCTTTCGTGCCGTCCGCCGACTTCCCGATGACGATCCCGCGGCCCGGATACGCATTGTTCCTGAGTTCCGCTGCCAAATCCAGTTTCTGCATAGTTTTGTCCTCCTTTATATGGTGTGATGATAGTGTGTGCCTCTGCAGATTGTTTTCCGCGAACGCGCTGCCAGGAAACGCGCCGTTCCAGAAATGCGCCTCCTCGAAAACGCTTCGCGAAAAGCCGGCCGCCCGGGCACCACAAATATAATGCCCAGGCGGTCGGCTTTTCAAAAATGCGTGCTCCCCCGTGGTTGCCCACTGACTCCGCCAGTCGCACGCTTCTGCCGTTATCATAATGGATATCGGACTGTAATGCAAGTGCTATTTCACATTTTTTGCAAATTCATTGCCGAAGGCAAAGGACAGCGCCATAGGATCATTCCATCCGGCCGGTCGCCACCCGTCAGCGCGTCTCTGTCTGCCCGCCCGCGGCGGTCTCCGCCAGGATCTGGTTCCCGTCCTCGTCTACCTCCACCGCCAGCAGCACGGTCCGGGCGTCGTCCACCTCATAGCTGCAGGTGATCAGTGTAAACAGAGACTTTACCGGATACTCCACTTCCGCCGCGTATGGGCATTTCTCCAGACTCCGCTCCACAAATTTATCAAAGGCGCGCTGAGTCGGGAAATACATCCGCCGCAGCTGGTAGCTGTTGGCCGCATAATAGCACGATATCACCTTCAGCCTGATCTCCCGATCCGGCAGATAGATCGTATAGTAAGGATGCTCCTTAAAGAACTGCTCCTCCCGGAACCGGATCACATCCTTGAACATGCTGCCGTCCTTCATCCGGTGCCCGTAGATCACGTTATGACGGCTTGTCATGTCTGTCTTATCTTCCATATCCAGGAGAATAGAACCAGCCACCGTCTCATTGCCGTCGATATCGTGATGCAGATAATAGTCATTGTCCCCGGAATACAGGATCGGATAGTCGATACGCGTCCCCTCGATCGTGATCCAGCCGATCACATCCGGATTCTTCTCCCAAAGCGACTCGAAATCGATCGGCGAGACGTAAGGTTCCGTCTCCGGCTCCGGCTCTGTCTCCGCTTCCGTTGTAGTCTCCGGCTCCGTCAGGTCCGCCGTCACCTGCGCCGTCGTCGGCGCCGTCTGAGACTCTGTCTGCGTTTCCGAAGATTCTGCAGAATTCCTGTTCAGCGCAAACTGCCCCACAACCGCCGCGGTACCCGCCACAAGCAGAAGTATCACCGCGATTCCGATCAGAAGCTTCCCTGTCCGCTTCATGAATTCTCCCTCCCTCAGAGGCTGTCCGCACCGGCGCCTTCATTTTCGAAACGCATTTGAGTACATATAAAAGTATATCACGAAATCAAGTTCTCTTCAATCCCGCGAAAGTTTCCCGCAAGACAAAAAAATTTCAAAAAATCAGTTGCCATTCCCCCAAAAATGTGCTATACTGTCAAGGCTTGCGGGAATGCTGGAATTGGCAGACAGGCTAGACTAAGGATCTAGTGATTGTATGATCGTGTGGGTTCAAGTCCCATTTCCCGCAGATGGCGGTGCGGAGCTTTCGGGTTCCGCACCGTTTTTTTTGCGCTAAGACGAGAAACATTTCCCAATAGCGGGCTTTCTTTAATCCAGTGCGCCAGCAAATACGAGCAGCGCGTCACTGACACGCTTTCCGCATCCTGCACACAAGAAAAATCCCCGGGAACCATATATTCCCGGGGACATATTTTCATATTCTCTCTGCGATCCGATCTTCCGGCTGATCCGCCTTACGCCAGCTTGCTCTTCGCCAGCTCAGCCAGCTTCGCGAAGCCCTCCGCGTCGCTGACAGCCATGTCGGCCAGAACCTTACGGTTCATCTCGACGCCGGCCTGCTTCAGACCGTAAATGAACTTGCTGTAGGACAGACCGTTCAGTCTCGCCGCCGCGTTGATACGGGCAATCCACAGGCTCCTGAACTCTCTCTTGCGCTGCTTGCGGCCCACATAGGACGCCGCCAGAGCGCGCATCACAGACTGCTTGGCCACGCGGTACTGCTTGGAGCGGGCGCCCCTGTAGCCCTTGGCCAGCTTCAATACTCTATTATGTTTCTTCTTAGCGTTTAATCCGCCTTTTACTCTTGCCATCGATATTCCCTCCTTCTGAATTCAAGAAATCTTATAAATACGGTAAAATCTTCTTCATTACTTTTGCGTTCGTCTCATCCGTCACGATATCTTTTCTAAGATTTCTCTTTCTCTTGGGGGACTTCTTGGTCAAGATATGGGACTTGTAAGCCTTGTTCCTGACTAACTTACCGGTTCCGGTCACTTTGAAACGCTTTGCAGCTGCTCTGCTGGTTTTCATTTTAGGCATAACTGATTCCTCCTTGTATTGTCTATTCTAACGTTTTGCAGTTAAAAACATCACCATGCTTCTTCCTTCCACTTTGGACGGCTTGTCAATGATCGCGATATCGGAAAGAGCCTGAGCAAAATCATCCAGAATATGCTTGGACTGCGCCATGTGGGCCATCTCACGGCCGCGGAAACGCAGCGTCACCTTCACCTTATCGCCCTTCTCCAAAAACTTCCTGGCGGCGCCGACCTTCGTGTTCAGATCGTTGGTATCAATATTCGGCGACAGACGCACTTCTTTCACTTCAATAACATGCTGCTTCTTCTTCGCTTCTTTTTCCTTGCGGGCCTGCTCGTAACGGTACTTGCCGTAGTCGATGATCTTGCAGACCGGCGGCTTCGCACCGGGGGCGATCTTCACCAGATCCAGCTCTGCCTCATGGGCCAGCTGCAGCGCTTCCCTGGGCGACATGATACCCAGCTGCTCCCCGTTCTCACCGATCAGACGGATCTCCCTGTCTCTGATCTGTTCGTTAATCATTAACTCGCTAATTGTTGTTCACCTCCAAAAATGTTCTCGGGAATCACGCATCTTGCAAAACAAAAAGCAGATAGCACACACTATCCGCCCGACAAATGAATCACATGAACATAGATCATGCTTCATCGCTATAAACCAGGGTCACTTGCTCGTGCCGAGGTGAGGTGGATACCTGCTTTCCTGTTTGGTTATCTTCATAACCTACACAACTATACTATGTCCGGAAAGAAATGTCAACTGTTTTTTCCGAAAAATCAACAGGAAATTTGCAGGAAATCGACGCAGAATTTCAAAACGTGAAAAACCTACCCGGAAACTAAATACGAGCAGGGCGTCACTGGCGACCTGCTCACATGGAAATACAAACAGGACAACACTGACGCTCTGCTTACATGAAAAACTGAAGCCCATGGCCATCTTCCGCCCCTCTATCCCGCCAGATGCATCACCTTAAGAAGCAGAAGCCAGCTGAGCCCGTAATACGTCACCACCGCCACCAAGTCGTTCATCGTGGTAATCAGCGGTCCGGATGCCACCGCCGGGTCCACGTTGATCCGATGGAAGAACAGCGGAACCAGGGTTCCGACCGCGCTGGAGATCACCATGGCGGCCAGAAGCGCGACACCGATACAGGCAGAGATCGCGAACGCCGTCGCTCCGCCGTATCCCTTGAAGGCCACGATATAGACGCCCAGCGCCGCAAACGACGCGATCCCCAGAAGCAATCCGTTGGAAAATCCTACCCGAATCTCCTTCCACACCAGCCCCAGCTTCTGGGAACCGGTCAGGGACTCGTCCATCAGTACGCGGATCGTCACGGCCAGGGACTGCGTACCCACATTGCCGGCCATATCCAGGATCAGCGACTGGAACGCCATGATCAGCGTCAGCTTCGACACCACCGGCTCGAACATTCCCACGACCGTGGACACGACCATGCCCAGCCCCAGCAGGATGAACAGCCACGGCAGACGCTTCTTCATGCTCTCTTTAAGCGGCTCCGTTAAGTCCTCCTCCGCGGCCAGACCGGCCAGTTTCGCGTAGTCCTCGCTCATCGCGTCGTCCACTACCTGGATCACGCTCTGGGATGTGATCACGCCCAGCAGATGGTTTTCATTGTCCAGCACCGGGATCAGATCCTCGGAATAATCCTTCAGTTTCTCGATACAGTCGTCGATATCCTCATGCCCGTACACATACGGATACGACGTCATGATCAGATCGGCGAAGCTGGCGTCGTAGCGGGCAATGATCAGCTCCTTCAGGTCCACCGCGCCGTAGTAATATCCATTCTCATCCACCACGAACAGGGTGGAAATGTTGTCGTTGTCCGGCGCCTGCCTGGT
>CANPZZ010000008.1 GCA_947589125.1 uncultured Lachnospiraceae bacterium | reverse complement strand
ACGGCCAGTTACTACTACGGGCCATTGAAGCCGGAACAATGAATGAACAGAGAGGAGAAAACACGATGGAATATGTAGGAGGTTTATGGTGAAAAGCAGAATTTTAGGAAAAGATTTAGAAGTTTCCGCTGTCGGCCTTGGCTGTATAAGGAAGAAAACTACGATGCCAACCGGAAACTGCTGGATTTAGTGAGACGGCTTGCCGCTGAGAAGAACGCGACTCCGGCGCAGATCTCCCTTGCGTGGATGATAAGCAAGAAGCCTTATATCGTGCCGATTCCCGGCTCCCGCAAAGTGGCGAGAATCCGTGAAAACTTTGAAGCAGGCACTATTGTACTGTCTGCGGAGGAAGTAGCGAACATCGACGCACAGCTTGATAAAGTCAGCACTTCCAGCGTGTTCGGCGGTTCGCCGGTGAAAAAATAATAGGAGAATAGCTCATGGAATCAAGCAGTTAGCATTTTCATTTCACGGCAAGTAAAAGTCTCAAACAATTTTAGGAGTCAATTATTAATTTTATATAGATAAGTCCGCGCTGATATGTTATAATCTAGCATATTGGTTGGCGGACTTTTTCATGAGTGATTTTACTTTGGAAGATGTCTATACATCCGATTGGTGTTGTATAATGCTAAAATGTTATGAATAATCAGACAAAAGAAATTTGTGGAAAATTTCAAAAACAGGGCGAAAAAGTGGTCAAAATAAGGCTTTTTCATCCGCAAATAAGGACCCTGTTGCACAAAAATAGCTGCAGAGATAAACCTCGGGCGGGACAATAAATTTTTATGAACAATATACAAAGTTTTAGGAGATATTCATGAGAAAATTAGCACTAAGTGACGAAATTTTGCTGTCCGTCCAGCAGCCCGCCCGTTACATCGGCGGGGAAGTGAATATGGCGGTAAAAGATCCGAAGAAAGTGGCCATCCGCTTTTGTTTCGCGTTCCCGGACGTCTATGAGATCGGCATGTCCCATCTGGGCATCCAGATCCTCTATGACATGTTCAACGGCCGGGACGACGTTTACTGCGAGCGGGTCTATTCGCCGTGGACCGATATGGACAAGCTGCTGCGGGAGAAGAATATCCCCCTGTTTGCGCTGGAGTCCCAGGACCCTGTAAAAGATTTCGATTTCCTGGGCATCACGCTCCAGTACGAGATGTGCTATACCAATGTGCTTCAGATCCTGGATCTGAGCCGGATCCCGCTGCATGCCGCCGACCGGACCGAAGCGGATCCCATCGTCATCGGGGGCGGCCCCTGCGCCTACAATCCGGAACCTTTAGCGCCCTTCTTTGATATTTTTTACATCGGCGAAGGGGAAACAGTCTACGGACAGCTTTTCGATGCTTACAAGGCCAATAAAGACTGCGGAGGGAGCCGCAGAGAGTTCCTGGAAGCGGCGGCGCAGATTCCCGGCCTCTATGTTCCGGTTTTCTATGACGTGACGTATAACAGCGACGGAACCATCGCCGATTTTAAGCCCAATACCCCCTGCGCGCCGGAAACGGTCACTAAGCAGCTGGTCGTCAATATGGACGACGCCTGGTATATCGAAAAGCCTCTGGTGCCGTTTATCAAGGTGACCCAGGACAGGGTAGTCCTGGAGATCCAGCGGGGCTGCATCCGCGGCTGCCGGTTCTGCCAGGCCGGGAACATCTACCGGCCGCTTCGGGAACACAGCCTGGAATATCTGAAGGATTACGCAGTGAAAATGTTAAAGAGCACCGGCCACGAGGAGATCTCCTTAAGTTCTTTAAGCTCCAGCGATTACTCGAAGCTTCCGGAACTGATCAGCTTTCTTCTCGACGAGGTGAAAGGCAGGGGGATCAATATCTCCCTGCCGTCCCTGCGCATCGACGCCTTTTTCCTGGACGTGATGAGCAAGGTCCAGGATGTGAAGAAAAGTTCTCTGACCTTCGCGCCGGAAGCCGGTTCCCAGCGCCTGCGCGACGTGATCAATAAGGGACTGACGGAGGAAGCAATCCTAAACGGCGCCCGCGACGCCTTCCTGGGCGGCTGGAGCCGGGTCAAGTTATACTTTATGCTTGGACAGCCGACAGAAACGGAAGAGGATATGAAGGGCATCGCATATCTGTCGGAGAAGGTGGCGGAGACGTTCTACGACCTGCCCGTGGAGCAGCGGCAGAAGCGGGTGCAGATCGTCGCCAGTTCGTCCTTCTTTGTGCCGAAGCCGTTCACACCGTTCCAGTGGGCGAAGCAGTGTACGAAGGAAGAATTCCTGCGGCGGGCCTGGCTGGTGCGCGATACCTTCCAGGAGATGAAGAACGCCCGCAGCCTGAAATACAACTATCATGAGGCCGATTTAAGCGTGCTGGAAGGCGTTCTGGCCCGCGGAGACCGCCGGGTAGCGCCGGTGATCGAAGAGGCGTATCGCCGCGGAGCCATGTTCGACTCCTGGGGCGAGAATTTTGATAACGCTCTGTGGATGGCGGCGTTTGACGCCTGCGGCGTGGATCCGGATTTCTATACGGTCCGCGACCGGGATCTGGATGAGAAGCTGCCGTGGGATTTCATCGACGCGGGTGTGTCGAAGGAATTCTTAAAGCGTGAATGGAAGAGGGCGACGGAAGAGATCGTCACGCCCAACTGCCGTCAGGGATGCGCCGGCTGCGGCGCCCGGGTGTTCGGAGGAGGTGTCTGCTTTGAAGATAAGAATTAAATTCCGCAAGCAGGGCGCCATGAAATTCATCGGACACCTGGATATCATGCGGTATTTCCAGAAGGTCATGCGGCGGGCGGACGTGGATATCTGCTACAGCGGCGGCTTCAGCCCCCATCAGATCATGTCTTTCGCGGCGCCGCTGGGTGTCGGGCTCTTAAGCAACGGAGAGTATCTGGACATCGAAGTAAATTCGACGGACAGTTCTGCGGAGATGATCCGGCGGATGAATGCGGTCATGTCGGAAGGCATGGAAGTCATTTCCTATCGCAGGCTGGATGATTCCGCTAAAAGCGCGATGTCGCTGGTGGCGGCCGCCGACTATGTGCTGGCGTTCAGGCCGGGGAAGGAGCCGGAGGATATAGAAGCTTTTTTTGCGGCGCTTAAGCGGTTTTACGCGCAGACGCAGATTCCGGTCATGAAGAAGACGAAAAGCGGAGAGAAAGAGATGGATCTGAAGCCGCTGATCTACCGAATGGAGCGGGTATGGGCAGTGCCGGCCGGCGCTGCTCCCGGCGCAGCACTGAATGAAAAAAGATTTCCGGTGATCATTTCCGGTGCGGTGAGTGAACCTGCGGATGCAGTATTCCTTCAGGTCTGCACCGGCAGCACCGATAATGTCAAGCCGGAACTTGTCATGAAAGCGCTCTATGATTTTATGGGACTTGAACCGGCCCCGTTCACGTTCCAGGCGGAGCGGGAAGAGGTCTACGCGGCCCTGGGCGGCAGCGGCGGAGACAGCCGTAACTTAGTGCCCCTTGAGGCGTTGGGAGAGGACATTTGAACAGACTGATTATTACCCGGCTTGACGGGCGGATATTGACCGCCCTTATGGACGATATGAAAGCGGTCCAGATGGATTTTGAAGATCCGCAGCCGTCGAACCTGGGCAGTATTTATATTGGCAAAGTGAAAGATGTGGTGCAGAACATCAACGCTGCGTTCGTGGATCTGGGCGGAGGCGTTACCGGCTATTACAGTCTGGACGCCAACCCGGAACCGTGGCTTGCGTCCCGGATACCGGCGCGAATTTCCGGCAAAGAGGAGATACAGGCGGAGCGTCACTGGCGTCCTGCCAGCATGGAACTACAGGAAGAGTGCTGCCGGCTCCCTGGTTGCATGGAAACGAAAGACACGGCAAAAAAAACGCCGCGCCCCTTACGTTCCGGCGATGAGATCGTCGTTCAGGTGCTGAAAGACGCGGTTAAGACAAAAGATCCGGTACTTACCTCTGAGCTTACCCTTACCGGCCGCTACTGCGTCTTATCGGCGGAACCTTCCGGCAGGAAGAATTATATCCGTTTTTCCGGTAAGATCAGTGACAATGACTGGAAGAAGAAAACAACAGAATTCCTTCGCCCCGCAAAGGAGGAGACGTTTGGTCTGATCGTGCGGACAACTGCCTATCAGGCGCCGCCGGAGCAGATCCTTACGGAAATGAACCGGCTGACGGAGCGGATGAAACAGATCCTTGCGTCGGCTCCTCACCGTACCTGTTTCAGCCGTCTTTACGAAGAAGTTCCTTCCTGCGTGTCCAGGCTGCGGGACCGTGACGCCCAGACAGCCGACGAGATACTGACGGACGACGAAGATATTTTCCAGATGCTGAACGCGCATCTGACACAGGAACAGCCGGATATGGCCGGCCGGCTCCGCCTTTATAAGGATCCGCTGGTTCCGCTGTCAAAGCTGTATTCCATCGAGAAGAACCTTCAGGACGCCCTTCAGAAGCGCGTATGGCTTCCTTCCGGCGCCTATCTGGTTATTGAGCAGACAGAGGCCATGACGGTTATCGATGTGAATACCGGCAAATTTACGGGCCGTAAGACCATGCGCGACACGGTCCGCATGATCAATCTGGAGGCAGCGAGGGAGACGGCGAGACAGATCCGTCTCCGGAACCTGTCGGGGATCATTCTGGTCGATTTCATCAATATGGAATCAGCCGTCGACCGGGAAGAACTGATGCGGAAACTGGAAGAATACTGTTCCGGTGATCCGGTAAAGGTATCGGTTGTTGATATGACAAGGCTTGGATTAGCAGAACTCACCAGAAAAAAAACAAGAAAACCGCTGCATGAGCAATGGAGGTGAAAAAGGATGAGAAAATACGGCGGTCCGAAAAAGGATACATTAAGAATAACGGCAGTGCTTACCAGCGCGGTTCTTGCCCTGTTCCTTGGCGGATGCGGCATAAAACCGCATGAGCTTCTGGGTTTGGATAAACATCTATCCTATGAAACAATAGCGCCCGGTTCCAATGAGGTTGTACCCGAGACAATGCAGAACCAGATGCCGGATGCTCAGGACGGAGACGGCGTTTCATCAGAAACAGAACGGGCGGTAAGCGAAGTTCTTCCGTTTCCGCGCGATACCGAACCCGGGCAGATTCTGTCTCAGGAAGCCCTTGAAACCGCAGATATAGACTCCTACTTCTGGCAGAGCGGAATATCTGACGAGATTTTTGCCCGTATGGACGGCAAATCCTATAAAGAGGAATGTAATCTGCGGGATCAGCTGCGTTATATTCAGATTCTTCATTATGATTTTGACGGAAATGTGCGGGTGGGTGAACTGGTAAGCAACGAACTGATCAGCGATGATCTGCTTTATGTTTTCCGTCAGCTTTTCGATTGCCAATATCCTATCGAAAAAGTGATCCTGATCGATGAATACGATGCGGACGACAAGCTTTCGAGTTCGGATAATAATACATCCTGTTTTAATTACCGCAGTACCACTGACGGGAATGGACTGTCCAAACATGCGCGGGGAGTGGCCATCGATATCAATCCTCTTTATAATCCGTATATCACTTCCGACAGGGGAAGCTGTGTACCGGCGCTGGGAGCGGCTTATATGAGGAGAGACCGGGATTTTCCTCATAAAATCGATGAAAACGACCAGTGTTATAAACTTTTTGTCGAAGCCGGGTTTACCTGGGGCGGCAGTTGGTCCAGTACGCCGGATTACATGCACTTCGAGAAACTCAGAAAATAAAGTATTGACTTATCATACAGCGGGCGATATAATTTAAAAGATTTATTTTGCTAATATACGAAGAGGATGGATAACGGTTTATGAAGGTACGGTTACTATTTTTTTCAGTATTTTTTTCATTTATTTTCAGTTTTTCATCTTTGGCTGGCACATTATATAACGACGGAATTAATACACGGTGCCGTGACGACGACGGTACGGACATACATGGATGGTATCAGGACGGAGAGAACGGACCCTGGTACTATTTTGATGAGGATGGATATGCGCATCACGGATGGCTGAGCGACGGGGGCAAAACCTATTATCTCCGAACGGAAGACGGAACCATGCGTGCAAACCAGACCATGGTAATCTCCGGGGGGGTTTGGTTATTTAACGGAAGTGGTGAGGCCACAAATCTTTCAAGCGGCTACTCTGGCTGGTTATTGGATGATATCGGCTGGAGTTACCGTCTTTCTGACGGAAGTTACGTTACTAATACGCAAAAACAGATTAAGGGTGAAAACTATTGTTTTGATGAGACTGGTTATATGAAGACCGGTCTTGTTGAGATTGACGGACATACTTATTATTTTGATGAAGAAAGCGGCGCCATGGTTCATGACGCAGAGCGAACACTTAACGGCGTAATTTATAACTTTAACAGTAACGGTGAAGGCGAGGCGGTATGGCCGTATAAGGCGGTTACGGTCGATATTCCTGATTCTGAAAAGACGGAATTCCGTAAAACGGTCGATGCTATGGCCGACTCCATCCTGTCAGGTCTGATCAATAATTCTATGTCAAGGCAGCAAAAAGCAGAGAAAATCTATGCGTGGATCCGCGCGAATTTCAGTTACAACGGCCATTCCGCCACAAGAGACTGGGTGGAAGAGGCCTATCAGGGTCTTCGTAAACGTCATGGCGACTGTTACACTTACTTTGCAGTTTCGCAGGAGCTGCTTGTGAGGGCGGGCATCCCCAGTATCGAGGTGATCCGTTATACGGATAATGACCATTATTGGAACCTTGTACAGATGGATGACGGTTCCTGGTATCACTTTGATGCAACGCCCAGAAGAGCGGGCGGGTATTTCTGTCTGTGGACGGATGCGCAGATGCTGAATTATTCAGCCCAGCACAACGGATGCTTTGCTTTTGACCGTTCCCTATATCCGAGTACGCCGTGATACACGATTGATGACAGTAACAGAAAGGATGAATTTAAGCGATTATGGATGAATTAATAGAGATTCTGGAGGGCATCAATCCGGATGCCGATTATGAAAACTGCAATACGCTTGTCGACGACGGGATTCTTACTTCTTTTGAAGTAGTCATGCTGGTGACACAGATTGAAGATAATTTTGATGTAAAGATTCCGCCGGTGAAGATCGTGCCTGAAATTTTCAATTCTGCTGCCAGTATATGGGCGATGATCAGGGACCTGGAAGGGGACGAATAAAATGCTTCTGGTATCCTATGAATTTGGGCTGTTCCTGATCCTTTTGACGGTCATTTACTATCTGGTTCCCGGAAAATTCCAGTGGATATTACTGCTTGCCGCCAGTTATCTCTTTTATTTGTGCGGAGGCCCGCTGTATATCCTCTATCCTTTGATCACAACGTTTACTACCTGGCTGCTGGCCCGCCGCATGGGAAGGATCTCCGCAGACGCCAGACGGTATATAAAGGAACAGGGGTTTGACCGCGAGCAGAAGAAAGCCTATAATCAGACAGTGAAACGCCGCAGGAAGCGGCTGCTCTTATGCGGGCTTTTCATGAATTTCGGGATTTTGGCTGTATTGAAATATGCGAATTTTGCCCTGGAGAATATAAACGGACTGCTGCATTTGTTCCATTCCACTCTGAATTTTAACTATGTCGGCTGGCTCCTGCCGCTTGGCATTTCTTATTATACATTCCAGTCCATGGGATATCTGATCGATGTATATAACGGAAAATACGAGCCGGAACAGAACCCGGCCCGGTTCGCTTTGTTTGTTTCTTTTTTTCCGCAGCTGGTTGCGGGACCGATCAGCCGGTTTGATCAGATCAAAGAGGATCTGTTTGCCTCGCATACATTTGATATGCGCCGGCTGAAGCTCGGCGCGGAGCGGATGCTCTGGGGTTATTTTAAAAAACTTGTGATCGCTGACCGCCTGGGCCCGGCCGTTACCGCAATTATTTCTTCTCCATCCGAATATAACGGAATCTACGTATTTCTGGGGATGGTAGGATATACTGTCTGGATGTATGCGGATTTTGCGGGCGGAATCGATATTGTGATAGGCGTCGCCCAGATTTTCGGAGTGAAGCTCCCTGAGAATTTCGACCGGCCGTTTATGTCCGCAAGCCTGGCGGAATTCTGGCGCAGATGGCATATGTCGCTGATGCAGTGGCTCAGGGAATATATTTTCTTCCCTGTATCCACCAGCAGGTTCAGCAAGAAGATATCGGCAGTGACAGGAAAGCTTCTGGGCCGTAAAGCAGGGCAGAAGGCGCCGGTTTATGTGGCCAATATCGTGGTATGGCTGACGGCGGGCATATGGCACGGGGCGTCCTGGAATTTCGTTGCGTGGGGGATGGCGAACTGTATCGTCATGCTGATCTCCGCCGAGCTTTCCGGCGTATACCGCGCGTTCCGGAAACGCTTTTCCTTCACCGGATCACAGGGTTACCGCTGGTTTGGTATAGTCAGAACCTTTTTCCTGTTCTGCTGCTTGGAGATGTTTGAATATTATCCGTTTTTAACGGTATTTTCCATGTTTGGCAATATGCTTACCTCCTCGTCGCTGTCACAGCTGACGGACGGGCGGATGGCGTCCCTGGGACTGGGATATGCGGACTGGATACTGCTTCTTATCAGTATCGCGGTCATGGCGCTTGGCGCTGTGTTCCAAAAGGGAAACGGCTATCGCGAATGGCTTGACCGGAAACCGGTCTGGCTGCAGTATGCCGCGGTTTTCGGGTTGTTTCTGGTCGTGCTGCTGACCGGTGCGTACGGACAGGGTTATGACGCGAGCCAGTTTATTTACAATCAGTTCTAGGAGGCGGCATAATGAAAAGAAAGTTTTTTTTGACGCTTCTGGTGATTGTTATATGTTCGGTTGTCGTGCTTGCGGGCCTGCAGCGTCTTCTGGTTCCCAAGTATATGGGGCTGGTGGTAGAGGGAAATTTCATTCAGGAATACTATAAGGAAACAACGGACCATGATGTGATCTTTCTTGGAGACTGTGAGGTCTACGAGAATATTTCCCCGGTCGTGCTTTTCCGTGAATACGGGATTACAAGCTACATCCGCGGAAGCGCCCAGCAGCTGATCGCCCAATCCTATTACCTGCTGGAAGATACGCTGAAAAAGGAGACCCCTAAGGTCGTTGTGTTCAGTGTCTCTGCAATGCAGCAGTATGAGCAGACCAATGAGACCTATAACCGAATGACGCTTGACGGTATGCGCTGGTCTTCCTCCAAGTGGAATGCCATTCGTGCCACTGCGATGGACGACGAGCATATGATCGAATATATCTTTCCGCTGCTGCGTTTCCATTCGCGGTGGAATCAGCTGGAAGCAGATGATTTCCGGTATTATTTCCACAGGAACCAGGTGTCCCACAACGGCTATTATATGCGTGCCGATGTGAGACCTGCCGGGGATTTCCCCACCGTGCGGAGACTTGCTGACTATTCGTTTGACGACAGGGCCTGGGAATATCTTGAGCGGATGCGGACACTTTGTGAAGAAAACGGAATTACCTTTCTTCTGATGAAGGCCCCGTCCCTATATCCTGCCTGGCATGATCAGTGGGAAGAACAGATCGCTGCATATGCGGAAGAACACGACCTGACCTATATTAACTGTATCAGCGCGATCGATGAGATTGGACTGGATTTTTCTCAGGATACTTACGACGGCGGACTCCATATGAATGTTTACGGCGCCGAGAAGGTGTCCCGTTACCTTGGACCGCTGCTTTATGATGCCGGCGCAGCCGACCGACGGGACGACAGCGGTCTGGCGGCTGTCTGGGCGGAGAAGGAATCATATTACGACAGCATGAAAGCGCAGCAGGAAGAAGAATTTGCGCGGACAGGCTTTCTGAAGCAATTTAAAACAGAGGAATAAGGAGGAGAAAATTATGAAAAAACCCGTAAGAAATGTTTTGACAGCGGGTGTTGTTCTGGCGGCGGCGATAGTGATTGTTTCCTGTGCGCGGTCCTCCGGGGCGAACGATACGGCAGCGACAACGGCTGTGACGACGGAGGCCGAAACGGCTGAAACGACGGCGGAGGAGACGACAAAGGCAGAGACAGAAGCGGCGAAGACTACGGAAGCGGAGACAACGGCGGCGCCCGAGACAACAGAAGCGAAAACCACGGAAGCCGAGACTACAGAGGCAGAGACTACAGAAGCCGAGACTACAGAGGCAGAGACCGCAGAAGCAGAAACGACCGCAGCGGCGGCAGCGTCAGCGGACGGATATACGTTTGTGGTTGGGGATGTTACGGTGATTATGGGAGCCGAGGCCGCCCCGATCCTTGAGAAACTGGGAGAGCCTGAAAAGACCTTTGAGCAGGACAGCTGCGCTTATCAGGGCAAAGACATCGTTTATACCTACAAAGGTTTTGAACTTAGTACATATCCTGCAGACGGCAAAGACTGCGTTGCCTCCGTATATGTTCTTGACGATACGGTCGCCACGGCAGAAGGCATCAGGATCGGTTCCACCGCGGATGACGTCAGGGAAGCTTACAAGGATAATTATACGGAAGAATTTGGCGTTTACCGCATGACGGACGGCAGGACCGAACTCATCATCTATACCACCAACGATATCGTTGACGGAATCGAATATCTGGTAGTGACGGAGAATGAATAGGAGAGACCGATATGATCAGAAGCGTACTGGAGTTCCTGGAGGCGTCCGAAGGACGCTTTCGGGATCATTGTGCATATGAAGACGTAAAACAAAGCTATACATTTGCTCAGACCGGAGAGGCTGCCCGCGCCATCGGGAGCCGGATCGCGGCTCTTGATGCTTTTCAGAGACCTGTCGCGGTACTGATGGAAAAGAGCGCGTCCATGATCGTCGCTTTTTTGGGGGCTGTTTACGGCGGATGCTGTTATTGCCCCATCGATGTTACCATGCCGGCTGACCGGATCCGGACGATCTTTTCCGTTCTGAAACCGGCGGCGGTTATTACAGAACCGGCGCAGATGACGCTGGCAGAGAGCCTTGACGCGGGATGTCCGCTCCTGCTGTTTGACGATCTGGTGCGCGGACCGACGGATACGGAGCTCTTACACGCGGTGCGCCGCCGCCAGGTTGATTCCGATCCGTTGTATATTCTGTTTACCAGCGGTTCCACAGGCGTCCCCAAAGGGGTTGTCGTCAGCCACCGCGTCGTGATCAATAATATGCAGTGGCTGGAGAAGGAATATGATTTTGGGCCTTCAGATGTACTCGGCAACCAGGTTCCGCTTTATTTTGATGTCTCTGATCATGATGTTTACTGCCCGCTGAAATTCGGATGCAGGACAGTGATCATCCCGCAGGAAAACTTTACGTTTCCGGCCAATCTGATTGCATTTCTTAACGGGCATCATGTAACAGCTGTCTTCTGGGTTCCTTTCGCGCTGAGTGTAGTAGCCAATCTGCACGGCTTTGAGGCCGAAGTGCCCAAATACCTCCGCTACGTTTTCTTCGCGGGAGAAGTGATGCCCATGAAGCAGCTGAATTACTGGAGAAAATATGTGCCGGACGCGCTTTACTGCAATATGTATGGACCTACGGAGACATATGTATGTACATATTACAATCTGGACCGTGAGTTTGCTGACGATGAGTCCCTTCCGATCGGATGGCCCTGCGGCAATATCGACATTATGGTTCTGGATGAGCAGAACCAGCTGGTGCTTCCGGGCAGCGAAAAGGAAGGCGAATTATGCGTTCGCGGCTGTACGCTGGCCAGCGGCTATTATAACAATCCGGAACGGACAGCGGAGAGATTTGTTCAGAATCCGCTGAACAGCGCTTATCCGGAGATCATTTACCGGACTGGTGATCTTGTCAGCTATAATGACCGGGGAGAGCTTTTGTACCATGACCGGCTGGATTATCAGATCAAGCGGCTGGGCTATCGGATCGAGCTTGGAGAGATCGAAGCCGCGGCAGGTCTGATGCCTGAAATTGAAGAGTGCGCCTGCATCTATGACAGAGGCCGGCAGATGATTTTGTTTTTGTATACGGGAACACAGACAGACAAGAAAATCCTGTCGAAAACTCTTGCGGGACGTGTTCCTAGGTATATGCTTCCTAACAAATACATTTATCTTGATGAGATGCCCCGCAATGCCAACGGAAAAATCGACAGAAAACGTCTGAAGGAACTTTATGTATAGCGCTAATGGCTTCCGAAGAAGAAGACGAACGAACCGTAACCGCCATAGAGGGGAAATGGTGAAATATTCCCACACCGTGGATCTGCGTTACAGTTATCCAAGCGGAAGATACCGGCAGCGCAGATCATCTCAAAGAAAACGGGCGGTAAAAAAACGCCGCAGAGGAATATCTCTGACAGCGGTCTGGATGATGGTGCCGGTGGTTATAGCGGTTCTGATCACCGCATCCGGACTTTTGGGCGGCAGTTATCAGAAAGCTACCTACAAGACGGCTGCGGCAGAGGAAACGGCATCAGAACCCATACGGATACTGGCGGATCAGCCGGCGAATTCCTTGCCGGCTGCCGTCCTGGCTTCTTCCGGGGACGGATCTGACCGCGTCCAGACGGAGGCAATGACATCAGAAGTCACAGAGGAAATGCTTCCGGAAAGTCTGGATGAGAGCGAAGCGTCTTCTGAAGAACTATCTTCTGAAGAACCGACGGCTGATACTGCTGAGGAGACCGTACCGGCAATGCCGACAGTCGCTGTGGGCGATATACTGACGATTGAACAGATAGAACTTGTGGGGGAAGATAATCTGTTCTGGCAGAGCGAGATTACGGATCATATATTTGAACGTATTTACGGCAAATCATATAGCGACGGCTGTCCGGTCCCGATAAGCAGTCTGCGGTATATGCGGGTTCTGTATTATGATTTTGATGGAAATATCCGCGTCGGAGAGCTTATCAGCAACCGGTCGATCAGCAGCGACCTTCTCTCTATATTCCATCGGCTCTACGCGGCGAAATATCCGATCGAGAAGATGGTTCTTGTAGATGAGTACGGCGGGGATGACGACGCGTCCAGTTCCGACAATAATACATCCTGTTTTAATTACAGGACTGTAGCCGGAACCAGCAGTCTGTCCCGTCATGCGTATGGGGTGGCTATCGATATCAACCCGTTGTATAATCCGTATGTGACTAATGGCGGAGAAGTCTGTGCGCCCGAGAATGGCCGTGCCTATATGGATCGCAGCCTGGATTTCCCGCATAAGATCGACAGGAACGATCTTTGCTATAAGCTGTTTACCGAAGCCGGCTTCACATGGGGAGGAGCATGGAGCGACGAACCGGATTACATGCATTTTTCCAGAAATAATTAATTTCGGTTAAGGAATTTCATGAAAAAACTGTTGACTTTTCATATACAGGATGGTATGATTTGTTAGTGTGCCGCACAATGAGGTTCTGTAAGATTCCGGGCCGGTTCCGCTTTGCGGACAGGCTGCGGGGACACCGTAGTTGGCGAGTAATGATAAAGAGGAGGTGCCATATATGTACGCTATTATTGCTACCGGCGGTAAGCAGTATAAGGTATCCGAGGGCGATGTCATTAGGATTGAGAAGCTTGAAGCAGAAGCTGGCGAAACCGTGACCTTTGACCAGGTGCTTGCGGTGAGTGACGGAGAACTCAAGGTCGGATGCCCGACTGTCGAGGGAGCCAGCGTTTCCGCGACTGTTGAGAAGCAGGGGAAAGCGAAGAAAGTGATCGTCTACAAGTACAAGAGAAAGACCGGATATCACAAGAAGAACGGTCACAGACAGCTGTTCACCCAGGTTAAGATCGACAAGATCAACGCTTAATCGTTTGCCGGCGCAGGCCGGTGCATGAGCGCGGAAAACGCGCAGTGATCGTATGATTCATGTGACAGTACTGGTTGATTCGGAACACAATTACAGAGGCATTCATCTGACCGGCCACGCCGGACTTGCGGATGATCCGCAGGAAGGGCAGGAAGCCGTGTGCGCAGCGGTATCCGCGATGACGCTTAATATGGCCAACTCGGTAGAGCATTTTACCGACGACCGTTTTACGGCGGACGAGGATGAAGACGAGGGGATGTTTGATTTCCAGTTTACGGATGTCATCAGTTCCGAATCAAGTCTCCTTATGAATTCCCTGGTGTTCGGGCTTATGAACATCGAGGAAGCGTACGGGGAACCATATATCAACATTCGATTTGAGGAGGTGTAATTCATGTTTCAGATGAACCTTCAGTTATTCGCTCACAAGAAGGGCGTTGGTTCTACGAAGAACGGCCGTGACTCCGAGTCCAAGCGTCTCGGCGCCAAGAGAGCTGACGGACAGTTCGTTCTGGCTGGCAACGTTCTCTACCGGCAGCGCGGAACCAAGATCCATCCCGGCAACAACGTTGGCCGCGGCGGAGACGACACCCTGTTCGCCAAGGTAGACGGAATCGTCCGCTTCGAGAGGAAGGGCAGAGACAAGAAGCAGGTTTCTGTGTATCCGAGAGTGGAAGCAGCTGAGTAATGTGATTTGTCCGAAGGCTTCATACTGACTGGTATGAAGCCTTCTTGTCTGAATGGCAGGATTTATTTCAGCAGGAAGAGGTATCTATGTTTGCAGACCGTGCAAAAATATTTATTAAATCCGGCAATGGCGGCGACGGCCATGTGAGCTTCCGAAGGGAGCTTTACGTGCCGGCCGGCGGTCCGGACGGCGGCAACGGCGGCCGGGGCGGCGACGTGATCTTTGTGGTGGATGATGGCCTGAACACGCTGACCGATTTCCGATATAAGCGCAAGTACGCCGCCGGGAACGGAGAACCGGGCGGCAAGCGCCGCTGCAGCGGCAAGAACGGCGAGGATCTGATCATCAAAGTCCCTGAGGGCACCGTAATCAAGGATTTCGAGTCAGGCAAGGTAATTACCGATATGTCCGGTGAAAACCGCAGGGAAGTGGTCTTAAAGGGCGGAAAAGGCGGTCAGGGGAATATGAACTATGCCACCGCCACGATGCAGGCGCCCCAGTACGCGCAGCCGGGCCAGCCGGGCCAGGAGCTCTGGGTCCAGTTGGAACTTAAGGTGATCGCCGACGTGGGGCTGATCGGGTTCCCGAACGTAGGCAAATCCACATTGATCTCCCGTGTCAGCAATGCCAGACCGAAGATCGCCAATTATCATTTTACGACGCTGGATCCCCATCTCGGTGTGGTCGATCTGGACGACGGGGCCGGATTTGTCATGGCGGATATCCCCGGACTGATCGAGGGCGCGTCGGAGGGCGTGGGCCTCGGACACGATTTTCTGCAGCATATCGAACGGACGAAGGTGCTTCTGCATGTGGTGGACGCCGCGTCCACGGAAGGGCGCGATCCGGTGGAGGATATCCGCGTGATAAACGGCGAGCTGGAGAAATACGATCCGGAGCTTCTTAAGAGGCCACAGATCATCGCCGCCAATAAGATCGACGCCATGTACGGAACGCTGGACGCCCAGGGCAACGATACGGATCCGCTGGGCCGTCTGAAAGCGGCGTTTGAGCCGGAGGGGATACAGGTCTTTCCGATCTCGGCGGTAAGCGGAGAGGGTGTGAAAGAGCTTTTATACGCGGTATACCAGCTCCTTCAGACAGTCGACCGGACGCCGACGGTCTTTGCGAAGGAATTTGACGTGAATGTACTCCGCGCCGGTTCGAACCTGCCTTATACGATTGAACGTGATGAAGACGGCGCTTTTGTGGTCGAGGGACCGCGGATCGAGAAGATGCTGGGATATACGAATCTGGAATCGGAGAAAGGCTTTCTGTTCTTCCAGAATTTCCTTAAGGATACCGGTATTCTGAAGGATCTGGAGGACGCCGGTATCCAGGACGGAGACACAGTGCGGATGTACGGATTCGCGTTTGACTACTATAAGTAACAGTAAGACGGCTGCGGACAGGTTTTGCGTGGCCGGGGCAGCCTCGCGTAAGAGGCGGAGGAGAATTTTTTATGACTTCAAAACAGCGGTCCTATTTAAAGGGCCTTGCGATGAATATCGAGCCCATTTTCCAGGTGGGCAAATCCAGCGTGACGCCGGAACTTACCAGGGCGGTAGCGGAGGCGCTGGAAGCGCGGGAACTTGTGAAGCTGAACGTGTTAAAGAACTGCCTGGACGACGGCAGGGAGATCGCCGCGACGATCGCGGAGCGCACGCGTTCAGAGGTAGTGCAGGTGATCGGGAATAAAATCGTGCTCTACAAACCGGCGAAAGACGAATTTAAAAGGAAGATCGTACTTCCGCGGTAATATTTACGATAAATGATAAGGAGTCTCCGGATATGGCCAGAATCGGAATTATGGGCGGCACGTTCGACCCGATCCATAACGGACATCTGATGCTGGGCAGACAGGCCTATAAAGAATACTGTCTTGATCAGGTCTGGTACATGCCTTCCGGACAGCCGCCGCACAAGAAGGACCACGAGATATCCCCGGCAAAGGTCCGCTGTGCCATGGTTTCCCTGGCATTGGAGGGCGAGTCGGGTCTGGTTCTCTCGGAGTTTGAGACGTCCCGGACGGGGACGACCTATACCGCTATGACGCTTAAGCTGCTTGCGGAAGAATTCCCCGCGGATATGTTTTATTTTATCATCGGAGCGGATTCCCTGTATGAGATCGAGAACTGGTACCATCCGGAAGAGGTCCTCGCGAGGGCTGAGATCCTGGCGGCTTCCCGTGAATACGAGGAGTTTCACCGCTCTCTGGACGGTCAGATCGCATACCTTGAGGAACGTTTCGGCGCCAGGATTGGAAAGCTTCACTGCCCGGAGGTGGATATTTCCTCCCATGAGATTCGGAAAGCCGTGGAAGACGGCCTTGACATCCGGCAGTGGGTACCGGAATCCGTAGCGGATTATATTGAAGAACATCGTCTGTACAGGGAGAAACGCCATGAATGAATTCATTCAATATGCGAGAAAAAAGCTGAAGAAGAAGCTGAGCGAATCCCGGTATGAGCATACATTGAGTGTGTCCTATACCTGCGTCTGTCTGGCCATGCGGTATGGCTATCCGCTGGAGAAGGCCGAGATCGCAGGACTTCTGCATGACTGTGCCAAATGTTATCCGGAAGACAGCTACGTCAGCCGCTGCAGCAAGCACGGAATACCGCTGACGGACGAGGAGAAGGCGGCTCCGGCTGTCCTTCACGCCAAGCTGGGCGCATGGATGGCGAAAGAACGTTATGGGATCAAGGACGAAGAGATACTGAGCGCCATCGCGTGCCATACCACGGGGAAACCGAACATGGGGCTTTTGGACAAGATCCTTTATATCGCGGATTATATCGAAGTACGGCGCGATAAGGCGGATAATCTGCCCGCGATGCGCCGGCTGGCATTCGAAGATATTGACGAAGCCCTGTTTCAGATCGTGGAAGGCACGCTTACTTATCTGAATAAACGCGGTATGTCCATTGATCCGATGACCGAAAGGACATACCGGTATCTGTGTGAAGAGCGGCAAACACACCGTAAAGAACGTCCTTAAAACACGCCGTGCCTGCGGCGGATAATTTCACAAAAAGGAGAATACGCATGGGTGAAGTGAAAAAGAAAGAACCGGCCGGAGAGAAAATGCCTCAGGACCGGAACGCGACAGAGAATCTGGCCGATGCGCCCGAGATGGTACGCCTGGCGAAAGAAGCGCTGGAAGACAAGAAGGGGCAGAACATCAAGATCATCGATATCAGCAAGGTTTCTGTACTCGCAGATTATTTTATCATTGCCGACGGGTCCAATCCCAATCAGGTTCAGGCAATGGTGGATAACGTAGAGGAAGTCCTCGGCAAAGCAGGGTATGCGTGCCGTCAGATCGAAGGCTACGGCACGGCCAACTGGATCCTGATGGACTATGGCGATATGATCGTTCACGCGTTCTGCAGGGAGGACCGGCTGTTCTATGATCTTGAGAGGATCTGGAGAGACGGGAAACTGGTGGAAGAGGATGTGTAATAACCGTCTGTGACGCATTCACAGAGAGATTCAATGAAATATTCACAGAGAGATTCGATGTAATGAAAATATCCGTCTGGGCGGGGGGAGATAATCCCTGCTCGGGCGGATATTATATTACAAAGCACAAGCGGTAACAATGACACGGTTCATATTATGTCTTTATAACTTACATCATACGAATCAGGCCGATCACGACGCCGAGAATATCGACATGATCTACGATGATCGGGTCCATATTGTCATTCTCGGGCTGGAGACGGTAGTGGCCGTTCTCCTTATAAAAACGCTTCACCGTCGCGGAATCATCAACAAGAGCGGCGACGATCTCTCCGTTGCGGGCGGAAGGCTGGCTCTTGACAATGATCTGGTCGCCGTCAAAGATGCCGACATTGATCATGCTGTCGCCTTTCACGCGAAGCATAAATGTCTCCTGGTTCGGTAAAAATTCTACAGGAATCGGAAAATAATTCTCAATATTCTGCTCAGCCAGGATTGGCTGGCCGGCTGCGATTGTACCGACAAGCGGAACATTAACGACCTCTCTGCGGGTCAGATTAAAACAGTCGTCGATGATCTCGATCGTTCTGGGCTTTGTCGGATCTCTGCGGATATAGCCGTTCTTCTCCAGGGTTTCAAGATGGGAATGGACAGAAGAAGTGGACTTTAAATGAACCGCTTCGCAGATCTCACGGACCGCGGGCGGGTATCCTTTCTTCAGAATCGTCTCTTTAATATATTCCAGTATCTCCTGCTGTTTCGCACTGATCTTCCCCTGTGCCATAATTTACCTCCAATCAGAACACATATTCTGTTTCTGCTATTATCTTACCATATGTTCGGCTAAAATGCAAACTTTTGTTCGAAAAAAATCAAAAAATATCTTGACAAACATCTGTTCGATGGTATAATAAGAACATACAGAACATTTGTTCGCAACATACGTTCGGCATGGAGGCGCGATATGATGAGAAGGAGTTTTCTTGCAGCCGCGGCAATCGTTATGCTTGGTTTTGGCTTCTGCGGAAGCACTCTGATGAATACGATGGCGAAGGAGCCGGCACAAACCGGTAAGGCCGTTTATTATACCAGTATCGAGATTAACGACGGAGATTCTTTATGGAGCATTGCCCATAAGTATGCTCCGGAACTGGGATTATCGACCCAGGAGTATATCAAGCTGCTTAAGAAGATGAATCGTCTGAATGGCGATACGATTCACGAGGGATGTTATCTGACCATAATGTACGGCGCAGATGAATGAATATAATATCGAAAGAATATTATATCAAGTGATTGAACGATAATCGGTAATGTAATCGGCAATTTGTTTAGTCATCGCTGCCTGAGTCATCCATGGCCGCGTTATCTGCCGGCCCTGCCTGTATAACGGCGGCCACGGCGGATGGCAGGGCAGGAGATTCTTCGCGGAGACGGACTTTGTCGCGTGCGCTGCGTCTGCGTTCATTATCCAGAGCCGCATAGTGCTTCTTGGTCGTATTAACATCGGTATGGCCGAGAACATCCGCAACCAGATAGATATCGCCTGTTTCCTGATACAGAGTTGTACCGTAGGTGCTGCGAAGCTTATGCGGAGTGATCTTTTTGAGCGGTGTGACGATCCTGGCATATTTCTTTACCAGATTTTCTACACTGCGCACGGACATCCGTTTCATCTGCAGAGAGAGGAAGAGTGCGTTTTCGTGCCCCTCGGCCGGAACGATATGCCTGCGCTGTTCCAGATATTCAAGCAGAGCTTCTTCAACTTCATCGCCGAAATAGACCGTAACTTCCTTGCCGCCTTTGCGGTGGATTCGGATCCCGCTGTTTTTGAAGTCCACATCGCTGATATCCAGACCAACGCATTCTGATACACGGATCCCGGTTCCCAGAAGAAGCGTCATGAGCGCCAGATCCCTTACCTGTGTTTTTTCGTGAAATTCCCGCTGCTTCTTTGTCAGGGAATCACCGTTTTCCACGGTGTCGAGCAGCATGGCCACTTCGTCGATATCCAGTCGGATGATCTCTTTTTCATGCAGCTTGGGCAGCTTTATCAGAGCTGCCGGATTGTTCTTCAGCCGTTCCTGGCGGTAGAAGTAGTTGTAGAAGCTTTTCAAAGAGGAGATTTTCCGCATTATGCCGCGTTCTTTGTTGACGACGACTTCCGCATTCTTATCGTCATAGCGGTATTTCAGATATTCCATGTATTCTTCCAGATCGCCTGCACGGATCTGATCAAGATGCTCCAGCGTAATATCACGGATATCCAGGGAACTGAGCATAGGGTTTTCTTTTTTCAGGAATTCGAAGAAAACCTTCATATCGTAAGCATAGGCGATTCTGGTCCTGGATGACGTCTGCGGCTCGATCCCGCGGAAGAAATCGACGCAGAAGGGCGGCAGTTCCTTGATCATTTCGCGCAGACGAAGCGTGTTTTCTCGGTCTTTTTGTTCATAATATGGGATATTACCGGCCATAATTTAATTTTCCTCCGTATATTTTCCGGCCGACCATCCGGGAACAGAACTGGAAGTGATCGCATGGAAAAGATTATCCTTAAATTGGGGATTATCTATTACTAATTTATTTGTTAATTTTTTAACATATTCGCGTTTTGTGTAGCCATCCACAGGACATGGATTTTTACATACCGGAAGTTTATATTTGTTTTTAAAACCGATCACATCGGCTTCATTTACATAGATCATCGGCCGGATAACTGTCAGGCCGGAACGGTCCAGATAAGTCTCAGGGGGAAACGCGTAGAAACGTCCTTCATACATCAGCGACAATAATATGGTTTCGATCACGTCGTCTTTGTGATGCGCATACGCGACTTTATTACAGCCAAGGTCAACAGCCGCCTTATTAAGAGCGCCTTTCCGAAGCTTCGCACACAGAGAACAGGGATTGGTTTCCCTGCGTTCCTGAAACAATATTTTTCCGATATCTGTAGAAACTATCGTGTACGGAACCAGAAATCGCTCACAGAGCGTTTTTACAGGGGTAAGATCGAACCCTTCATAACCGAGATCTACGGTAATTGCCTGCAGTTCGAATTTTTTCGGATAAAACCTCTGCAGACCATGCAGCGCATAAAGAAGCGTCAGGCTGTCCTTGCCGCCGGAGATTCCGACAGCGATACGATCACCATCCTGAATCAACTGGTAATCATCGATTGCCTGACGCGTTAAACTATATAGTCGCTGCAGCTTCATATCAGCCCCCTACACTAGCAACTATTCGTTAAACTAGACTTTCGCGAATAGTTGCTTCGATAGTCCTATTCTACTATATACCGTTTAAAAAGTCAATAATGACTTTTTAATCCAGCAAATTACGGTAGTAAGGCCAGTGCAGATCAGAATTGCTAACGATCACATTGTTACAGGAACTTCCTCGTTCATGGATTACATACATGGTACCATCCGGAGCCCAGGCCAGGAACAGGCATACATGAGCGTCATCGCCGGTGCGTACGATATAATCGCCGGGTTTTAATTCAGACCGGTCAATTTGCCTGCCGAGGGCACAAAGACCGTCTGTACTTTCATACGGCAGATGACGTTCCAGCGCTGTCCAGTAGAGCCATGAGATCCAGCCGGAACAATCCAGCCCTCTCAGGCTGCGACCATTTATATCCGGAGCAACCGGATTTCCAAAGCCGTTCGCTTCATATCCTGGGCCGGAAGGCTTACCACCCATGTAATATGGAATAGATCCCACAGACTGAAGTGCCAATTTGACCAGCGTACGCCGCTCTTCACTGGTATCCTCCGGCATCATATTCATATAATACTGAATCTCCGCCGCGGTAAGCGGATTCTGGATATGCATACCGGCTGGTATCGTCAGCCCATAGAGATCGAACCAGTCCTGCTTAAGCAAATCGGATACATAACGCTTTCTGAGCATCGACCAGCCTTTCCAGGTATCTGTGTAGTTTTTATCAGAACTGCCTTGCGTATCCAGTTTAAACAGATTCTTATTGCTTTCATCAAGGCCGATAATCGTAGCTCGGATTATCAGATCCACATGACCGCGGCATTTGGTCTCATCCATTATATTACCGGCACTGCTGCTCTGCTGAGACGATACAGTTGCGGTTGATGCGGATGTCTGGTCTGCCGGGTCAGTTCCGGTTGGTGCGGATGTCTGGTCTGCCGGGTCAGGTGCTGCTTCCGCAACGGCTGGAGAAGCTATACCTGTGGCAGACGTCTGAGAATCTAAAGGAGTATTTGATCCGGATTCATCTTCATTAATATGGAAATCAGTGTATTTACATTCGCCCTCGCAGAAATACACATCGCTGACAGAGAGGCTGTATTTGTGGGAATTTTTCCATAGCTGTTCCGCATATTGATAGAACTCATCTATATTATCAAATGGATGAAAATAAGAATACACGCTTGCCATAGCCAGAATATCCCTGGCGTTGGAGTATCCCTGGATCATATTGCCGTCACCGTCATAAAACAGTAAGCCCACGTTCGTCCAGTCGGAATAATTGCCGATGTTCTTTCCGGTGATTCCAAGGTTTACGGCCAGTATTCCGGGAGCAACTGCCCTGTTTCCGTAGATCTGGTATATCCAGTCTTCGTCTCTGTTGATCAGTCTATGATAGGCGGTTCCGGCGTAGCTGTCCTCAGGTTCGCCGGGAATATCTGAAGCGAATTCGTATGCCATATTAAGTCTGCTGGGAGAAGGCGGGGCCTGCGCCATGAGCTCCGCCGCTGTCAGAGGCTCTTTGGGAGCGGCGGAAGACTCTTCTGCCGCCGTTTCTTCTGCGATTGTTTCTTCCACATTAGACTTTTCTCCGGTTTCCTTTTCTGGCACAGACTTTTCTGCCTCTGGCGATTCGAGAGGGACTGTTTGCTCCGTACCAGAGATATTATTCACCGCGGCTGTGTCATCCTCTGAGTTTGCCGCATTGGTTATTTCATGAGAAACCGCAGGAAGAGCTGCGATATCCGCTGTGCTTTTCTCTTCCGGGACAGTCTGGCCGGATATTATGGAAATTGTATCCGGAGCAGTCCTCTGATATCTTTCTGCGACAAAGCAACAGAAAATGGAGACAATCAGCATAGCGGCAATTTCTGCAGACGCCTTGTGCCGGATCATCTCCAATCCTTTTTTCCAATCTATATGAAAATAATTCATAATATCGATAGTACTCCTGTGTTATCTAAGGTAATCTGATTTGAGGCGGGCAAATTCGCTGATCAGCCTGACTGCGCCGTCGACGCCTACCTCGCTGCTGTTAATGCACAGATCATAATTCCTGGCGTCACCCCACTTCTTGCCGGAATAGTAATTATAATAGCTGGAACGGTTTTTATCTGTCTTGATCATGATATCTTTGGCTTTTGATTCATTTACATTATGAAGTTCCATCAGATGATGGATCTTATCTTCCTCGTTCCCGGTGATAAAGATCGTAACCGTGTTGGCGTGCTCGGCCAGAGCATAATCCGCACAGCGCCCTACAAACACACAGGACTCTTCTTCCGCCAGCTTCTTGATCGTATCAAACTGAGCCAGAAAGACCTTATGGTTGATCGGCATATTCATATAAGATGAAGTATTATATCCCATCGAATAGGTATCCATAACAAGAGAATAAAGGAAGCTGCCTGCCGCTTTCTCGTCGTGGGATTCAAATACTTCCTTGCAGAGACCGCTGTTTTTGGCCGCTTCTGTCAGAAGTTCTTTGTCGTAACACTTGATCCCCATCGTTTCCGCCAGTTTCAGACCGATGGAACGCCCTTTACTTCCGCACTGCCGTCCGATCGTAAATATAAGTTTGCCTTCCATATACCCCTCTCCTTCCCGTACATAGAAACGAACATCAAACCATGTCCTCCGGACATGATCCCTTCGAAAAAATTATACATCAATCATTTCGGAAAGTATAGTATAAATTTATGTTAATTTTCTCAGCTTTTCAAGCAGTTCCGTAAAGTATTCCGGAAGCGGCGCACGAAATTCCATATATTCGCCGGTCCTTGGATGGATAAACCCCAATACGCCCGCGTGAAGCGTCTGCCCTTCCAGCGCGAACGGACATTTGGCCGGTCCATACACGGTATCGCCAAGCACCGGATGATGGATCGAACTCATATGCACGCGGATCTGATGTGTCCTTCCGGTTTCCAGGCGGCATTCGATATAGGTATATCCGGCAAACCGCTCCAGTACCCGGTAATGAGTCACCGCCCGCCGCCCGTTTTTTACATTTACGGCCATCTTCTTCCGGTCTGTGGGATGGCGCCCGATGGGAGCGTCAACAGTGCCTTCCTCTTCTTTCACGACGCCGTATACAATGGCCTGGTAACGCCGGGTGATCGTGTGGTCCTTCAGCTGCTGCGCAATGGAATTATGGGCAAGATCATTTTTACAAACAATCAGGATACCCGTGGTATCCCGGTCGATACGATGTACGATCCCGGGACGCATGACGCCGTTGATTCCGGAAAGCTGTCCTTTGCAATGAGCCATCAGTCCGTTGACCAGCGTATCGTCTGTATGCCCCGCTGCCGGATGAACAACCATTCCCTTGGGCTTATTGACCAGCAGAATGTCTTCGTCTTCATAAACGATATCCAGATCCATTTCTTTCGCGGTAATCTCCGGTTCCGCAGCGTCCGGTGTTTCAAATTCGATCCGGTCTCCGGCATTTACTTTATAATTTGCCTTTACCGGAGAGCCGTTCACCATAACTCCTTCGGATTTCAGGATCTTTTGCAGATAGGAACGCGACAGATCCACGCAATGTCCGGCCAGGTAGCGGTCGATCCTTTCGGCGCGCTCTTCTTCCGCAACCAGGAGCTGATACTTCACTGCGTCTCCTTTCTTCCCGGAATCATGGACGCGATCTCCTCTTCGCTGTAAAAGCCAAAGAACAGCAGGACAAAAAGCAGTCCGGTCGCACCGGTCACATAACAGTCCGCTACATTAAAAATCGGGAAATCGATCAGCTTGAAATAAAGGAAATCCACCACATACCCCTGCGTGACACGATCAGCAAGATTGCCGGCCGCTCCGGCCGCAATGACTGTCAGGCAGAGGATCAGAGGCAGATAACGCGTCTTCTCAGGCAAGGTCCATATCAGATAAAGCGCGGCAGCGAATACGATAAACGCAACGATAAAGAACAGGAGCTGCTGTCCCTGCAGAAGCCCGAAAGCCGCCCCCTGATTCTCTGAATACTGTAATTCAAAAACGCCTTTCCAGATCACATATGGTTCACCGCCTTTCAGCCTTTCTACGGCCAGTCCTTTTGTGAACTGATCCAGAACGTAAAGAAGGCCGAAAAGCAGAAAACTCAATGTCAGACGCAGGATCCGCTTATTCATGATATTAATATCCTCCAGATGCTATCCAAATTTACGATAATATCGTATTCAGCGCTGCTCTCATCTCATCGTCTGTTACCGTCTTGTCGATAACGGCGTCGCCGACCGACTTAAGAAGGATAAAACGGATCTTTCCGCCGTCCATCTTCTTGTCATTCTTCGTGGCCGCCAGAACCGCATCCGCGTCCTGGCCGCTCACAGATACCGGAATGTCGTAATCTTTAAGGAGATTCTTCAGCCGGATAATATCATCCTCAGAGATCCATCCGCGCGCCTTCGAGATCTCCGCGGCCGCCAGAAGTCCCAAGCCGACACAGTGCCCGTGAGGCAGAGTAAAATCTGCCATTTTTTCGATCGCGTGTCCCAGCGTATGCCCAAGATTCAGAAGCGCCCGTTCTCCCTTCTCGGTAGGGTCTGCTTCCACGATCTGTCTTTTGATCTCATCGCTGCGCCGGATCATCGCCATACAGACGGCTTCATCCTTTTGCAGGATCTGCTCCCGGTTCGCGCCGAGCCACTCATAGTACCCGATATCGCGGATCAGGCCGTGCTTGATGATCTCTCCCATCCCGGAGCTGTACTGCACGGGCGGAAGCGTCTTTAACGTACTTACATTCGTATATACCAGAACCGGCATATGGAACGCGCCGACCATGTTCTTATAAGCGTCGACGTCAACGCCGGTCTTCCCGCCGATGGAACTGTCCACCTGGGAAAGGAGCGTTGTCGGAATCTGGATAAATGAGATCCCGCGCAGATAAGTGGCCGCGGCATAACCGCACAGATCGCCGACCACGCCGCCGCCCAGCGCCACGAGCATGTCCTTCCGGTCAAACCGATTGCTGATCAGGTGCCGGTACAGATCACGCACGGTGTCAAGATTCTTGTATTCTTCCCCCGCGTGAAATACAAACGAAGTCAGTCCGCGGCAGCAGTCCTTCAATATGTCTGATACTGTTTCCAGATAAAGCGCGGCCACATTGGAGTCTGTCACGATGCAGAGCCGGCGGCCGCCAACGTCCAGCCGTTTTACTTCATCTGCCAGTTCATCGAAAGAACCGGACAATACAATATCATAGATCGGAACGCCTTCCCGGTGTACTGTCAGCCGTCTGTCCATATTATGAAAACACCTTCCTGTAATTATTTGTCTGTGATATAAAAAAGCAGACACTCCGCCCTATCGGTTCTGCTGCCTTACGGCAGGATCACAGACAAGGGAATGCCTGCTATAAATTCCTGTCCTATCAGATCCGGAAATTCAATCCGGAAATATCCATGCTGCTTCCGCTGCCTAACAGATCCTGAAAATCTCCGGAAAGTTCTACCGACTCAGGAGTGGCAATGAAAATATAATTGGATATCTTCTGCAGGTTGCCGTTCATGGAGTAGGTGGCGCCGGAGGTAAAGTCAATGATCCTCTGGGCGACTTCGGTCTGCAGCCCTTCCATATTCAGAACGACTGCCTTGCCTGCCAGCAGATAATCGCAGATCTCCTTAGCATCCTCAATGGACGTCGGCTTCACCATGGAAACCTCCATGGAACGCTGCTTCATCGGAACTACCTTGGCAGACCGGCTGCTTCCTAAGAAACGGGGCTTGGGCGGTTCTTCCTCTTCTATATCGTCATAGTAGTCGTCATCCTGACGGCTTCCGCCTCCGAACAGACTCTTCTTCGCGGGCTTCTCTTCTTCCTCATAATCATCATCCAGAAAATAATCGTCATCCTCATTGTCTCGCAGCCGAATGCTGTCCATAAATTTACCAAAAACACCCATCTCTAAATATTCTCCCTTATTTGTCGTTCACCGAAAATTCCGGTGCCTACTCTCACCATGGTAGCGCCCTCTTCAATCGCAACTTCAAAATCTCCGGTCATACCCATGGAGAGAACATTCATATTAACATTATCGACGTTTTTGCTTTTGATGTCAATAAAAAATTGATGCAATTCCCGAAAAATTTGCCGGTTTTCCTCCGGATTCTCCACGAAAGGCGCGATCGTCATAAGTCCCTGTATATTTACATGAGGAAATGCGGCTATTTCGCGCAGGGCGGCTTCCGTATCCTCCAGATAGAAACCGAATTTGCTTTCTTCTTTGGCCACATTGACTTCCAGAAGAACCGGCACCGACAGGTTTCGCTTGGCCGCTTCCTTCTCGATCTCCCTCGCCAGCTTTACAGAATCGACGGAGTGGATCATACATGCCCTGCCAACTATCTGACGTACCTTATTCGTCTGAAGATGGCCGATCATATGCCATCTTATATCTTCAGGAAGCGCCGGGGATTTCTCCAGGATTTCCTGAACTTTATTCTCCCCGAAATTTCTGGCTCCCGCCGCATATGCCTCCTTTAACATCTCTACGGGCTTCGTCTTGCTGACGGCGATCAGCGTTACATCCGACGCTTCCCGCCCGGCTCTCGCGCAGGCGGCCTCCACTCTTTTCTGAATCTCATGATATCGTTCTGCAACCATTTCCAATACTCCCTGCCTATTGATAGATCAGCTGATCCTCGCCCGCCACGGTAGACGCGTCAAGAACTATATGATCGTAAACGCTCAGGCCGTAGCTGGTTCCCTTCTTAACCGTATAGAACTCGTTATTCTGGGCAAGGATCTCGATCTGCTTGAATACCGAATATCCGCGGTTGATATTGTAAACTCCCTGAAGAGAGGCCGTCTGCCCCACCTGGAAGCGGTCAGAGGAATCCGGCTTGACCAGATAATCTCCCGCATGTATCTCCGCGTCTTCCGCTGTGTCGATATAGTAGAATTCATCCGTGGAATAGTAGATCGTCGCCGGCACAAACTCCACCAGCGTACCATTCTCCGTGTAGATCTCTTTATTAAAGCCTTCCTGATCCGTATCGCCGCCCGTCGTCAGATAGGTAACAGGTACAAGATAGAAATTCTTTGAGGTGACGGAACTGACAGGGATCTTAAGACCCTCGGCCACTTCCATGATCACCTGGAAGTCCAGATAACGCTCGGAAATGAACTGCACCATATAACGGTTAAAATCAAGCCTGCCGTAAGGATTGCCATCCGTTCCTGTAAGGATGGAGAAATTGCCGTTTGTCGTAAGATCGTGTCCCGGAAAACGCACTTTAAGCGAAGTGAGGCCGCTAAAATCCGTCACATCGTTCTCTGCGAGCGGAAAGATGAGCGACCAGTTGTCGTCGGTGATGACCTTATAGATCGGCGTTCCCTGCTCTACCAGGTCCCCTGCATGAGTGATAGCCCTGCTGTACTGGCTTCGGTCAAAACTGCTTTCTGAGATCTGGGAAGCATCCACGTCCTCAAAACCATCGATGGAATATGAAATCACACCGCTGACCGGAGTATGGATCTGGGAGAAATTGCCCCCTAACTGTTCGGCCAGCTGTTCATCCGCGTTGGCTGCGTTGAAATTCGCGTATTCCATGACCATGGCGTCCAGGGAATACTTGGAATCATAGACCTGACTGAAATCCATATCCGAATAGGACAGGCTGAATGCTGACAGCGCCTTCTTGACGCTGATCACATCCTCCTCGGACAGCTGCTCCGCGGCGGCGTTCTCTTCCATAAGCTTCGCGGCTTCCCCGGTTTCATCCATAGAATAGATGCTTGTCCCGGCAGCGGCCCTCTTTCCCTCACGGATATAATAATTGATATATCCGCTCTGAACCGCGTATTCGGTTGTTTCATCCCGAAGAATAATGCCGGTAAAATTACGGTCGCTCGCGATTGACCCTTCCGTCACTTCATAGGGCTGAACTTTGTCCCTGGTACAATACTGATAGACATAAAAGGCCAGATACAGAAAAATAACGAAAAAAATGATCATTCCGATATTGATCTGTAACGGACGGCGGTATTTGACTATCTTCTTGTTCTTCTTCGCCATGGAACCGGTTCTCCTCAAAAAGAGCCTGGCTTGGCAGGCTCTTAAGTATCATGTAAATATCTTATGACTGTCGGTCTCTTACAGGGAGATCGTAATCTTCTCTTTCATGCTGTCCGGCAGCGCGTCGGCGTCGCGGGATACGCTCAAAACAAATGTTACATGGAACTTCTCTCCGATCTGTTCCAGCGCGTTCACGGTTTCTGTGATGTCCTGGCCTTCCAGGCAGGCAAGCTTCAAAAAGCTGTCTAAGAACATGATCTCCAGATCATGATCCTGGGAAATGATCCCGCTGACAAATCCGAGGAATCCCGAACTGTCGTTAATATCGAATCCTTTAACGTTGATCAGACGGATCTTGTTGTTCAGCTCATACATATGCTTGGAACTTTTATCCAGATAAACGATGGAGCCTTTCGCTTCCTTGATCGCCGCATTAGCCTTGTCCAGCAGATACTTGGTCTTGCCCTTTCCCTTGTCGCCTGCGATAATCTGCACCATGTGTTTGTCCTCCTTGAGTGATAGGTTGTATAAAAAGTTATTTATTTTCAAATCAATTATAGTATATCTCGTCCGAAAAGGCAATCACTAATTGTCAATCTTGGTAATTAACTTTGTCATATTATCATACAGAGTGTTTCTGTCTTCGGACTTCAGAATCACGGAAATATACTCGTCTCCGTCCGCATCCTGCGTCGCCATGATCAGGCAGCTTCCCGCCGCCTGGGTAGTGCCGGTCTTACTGGAGAAAACAGTAAGGCCTTCAGGGGTATCCCGCTTTCCCAGCATATACATGTTGGTGCCGCTCCATGTCTTCTCTACAGCCGCTCCCGACACGTCCACATAAGAGGCGTCATAGGACACTGTGCCGGTGATCTTGCGGAATTCAGGAAGTGTCAGAGCTTCCTTATAGATCAGATACAGATCGTAAGCCGTCGTGTAATGGTTCTCATCCGTAAGGCCGTGCGGATTCACAAAATGCGTGTCCGCCGCGCCGAGCGCGCGGGCTTCCTGATTCATCATATCCGCAAATGCCTCGATGCTTCCCGCAATATGTACGGCAATGGCCGCGCCGGCATCATTGCCGGACGGAAGCATCAGTCCGTACAGGAGCTGTTCCAGGGTCAGCTGGTCACCCGGCCTGATCCCGCAAAGAGACGCGCCGGACTCTGTGATCACCGCATCTTCCGTCACGGTTACCATGTCTGACAGATTGCCGTACCGGATCGCCAGGATCGCGGTCATAACTTTCGTAATGCTGGCCGGATACAGGCGTTCGAACGCGTTCTTGCTGTAAAGTGTCTCACAGGAAGACAGATCGAAGACAGCACCTGCTTCAGCGGTGATCTCGCCGGAGTCGTAGGCTCCTTCGTCCATTACGACGCACAGATCCGAAGCAAATAATTCTCCGTATCCGGAACCTTTCTTCACAAAACCGCTTTCCGAAAGTATGTCGGTCAGCTCCATGCTTCTGTCTACAAACAGATACGGATCTTCGAATTTCCTCTCTCCGCAGCCGGTTACAGATACCGGAACCGCCAGAAACGCGCACATAAGAACAGCGCGGATCACGGTATGCCGCCTGCCGCTGTGAATATCCATCAAATAGACCTCCCACCGCCGCAAATAGTCACCGGCGGATTATTTGTACATCTCCCGCCATTCCAGATCACCATGCTCCAGCGCCTTGACAAGAAGTTCGCCGGTAGCCAGGTTCGTAGCGACTGGTATATTATGAAGGTCGCACATTCGGATAATGCTGCTTTCGTCCGGATCTGTCCGCTTGGGAGATACGGGCTCGCGGAAAAAGATCACCAGATCAAGCTGATCCTGTTCAATGTCTGTACACATCTGTTCCGCACCGCCCAGGTGTCCGGCCAGATACTTATGAACGTTCAGATTCGTTACTTCCTCGATAAGCCGTCCGGTAGTGCCGGTGGCATAAAGAGAATGTTTGCTTAAGGTACCTCTGTAGGCGATACAGAAGTTCTGCATCAGTTTCTTCTTGGAATCATGTGCGATCAAACCTACATTCATGTACACTCCTCCTTTATTCGTTGTTGTACTTGCGCTGCAGTCCCACATTGAGAACGATACCCATACCGATGAACAGACTCAGAAGAGAACTTACACCGGAACTGATAAACGGAAGCGGCAGACCCGTGTTGGGAAAGATGGCCGTAGCCACCGCGATATTGGCGAAACTCTGAAAACCAAGCAGAGTCGCCATACCCACACAGATCATGCGGCCCGAAAGATCGGACGCCCTCATGGCCATAAGCAGGCATTCGTAAACCAAAATAAGATACAGGCCGATGACGACCAGAGAGCCGACAAATCCAAACTCTTCCCCGATAATGGCAAAGATAAAATCATTCTGCTCTTCTACCAGGAAGTTCCCTGCTTTAACGGAGAGGATACCGGTATTGTTCCATCCTTTGCCCCACAGCTGTCCGGAACCAATCGCCATGATGGAATTCTCCTGCTGGTAATAGGTCTCGGAATACAGCTCCGGATTCTGCCAGGACAGGATCCGGTTCGCCTGATACTGCTCCAGGAACGGGATCATTCCCTTCTGAAGCAGATAAAACAGCAGAAACACGGCCGGTATGGCTACAGCCAGCACTCCCAGGATCCACCGATAGCTGATCCCGGCAGAGAATACAATGGCGGCCACTACGATCGTCATTACGATCAGCGTGGACAGATTCGGCTGCTTATAGATCAGGATTGCCGGAACCGCGAACAGGGCCGCGGCCGCGAATACCACGGCGATCCGGTTCATCTTCTCCCGGTATCGTTCAAAATACCAGGAGAAGAACAGAATGATCCCGATCTTGACGAACTCCGACGGCTGGATCTGTCCGATGACCGGAAGCTGAAGCCAGCGGGTCGAGATCCCGCGGCTTCGGCCAAAAAGGATCACGGCTGCCAAAAACGCCACGCACGCAAGGTAGATCAGTATATGGAAAGACAGGATCCAGTGATAATCAATCAGCGAAAGCACAAGTGCGATCGCCAGACCGACTCCTATCCCCATGAGCTGTTTATTGACCGTAGCCTGATTCTGGTTCGTGGCACTGTAGATCGCCATAAGGCCGATCACGCTCAGTACTATCATATACAGAAGCAGGCGGAAATTGTATCTTCGAAAATTATAATCCAAAAATGTCATGTAATGATCCCCTTAAGTCTGAGGTTCCTTACCGGTATCGCGGTACAAAGCACCGCGGATCTGTCCGCGCTGTCCTCACCGGATAACTCTCCGTGACTGTATCTGACGCGCAGTTCCATCCCCGACGCGTCGACATCCATATATCTGGATATGACACGGCAGATATCGTCCCGGAGCATCGCCAGAACCTCAGGCGGGATTCCGGTCTGATCTGCTGTAAGCAGGAATTTCAGGCGTCTGGCGGCGATCGCTCCCGACCGCTTCTTCCTGAGTACGGCGGTCCGTCTGTCCTTCATGACGCACCCCCCTATGCCCTCTTAAGAAGTCCTGCCAGGCGGCCGAGCAGGCCGTACGACACATTCGGGAGGGTCAGCGGCACATCTTCACCCAGCAGCCGCCGGCAGATATCCAGGAAAGCCTGTCCGGCCGCGGTATCCGTACCGGCCAGCGGTTCCCCCTGATTCGTGGAGATCACGATCGCCTCATCGTCAGGAATGGCTCCGATGAGCGGTACGGCCAGGATATCCATGACGTCGTCCACTGACATCATATCTCCCCTGCGCACCATATCGTGACGCACACGGTTAACGATCAAATGGATACTGCGCATCTGTCCTGCGTCCAGAAGGCCGATGATGCGGTCGGCGTCGCGTATGGCGGATACTTCCGGCGTCGTTACCACCAGCGCCCGGTCGGCGCCCGCCACGGCGTTTCGGAAGCCCTGCTCGATCCCGGCCGGGCAGTCGAGCAGTATGTAATCGAAATCGTCCTGCAGATCCTCCACCAGTTTCATCATCTGTTCCGGGTTTACCGCCGATTTGTCCCTGGTCTGGGCCGAAGGGAGTAAATACAGGTTCGGGTATCTCTTGTCTCTAATCAGGGCCTGCTTCATTCTGCAGTTACCCTCCACCACATCGACCAGATTATAAACGATCCGGTTCTCCAGTCCCATGACGACATCCAGGTTGCGCAGTCCGATGTCCGTATCGATCATCACGGTGCGCTTGCCCAGGATCGCCAGGCCTGTCCCAATGTTGGCAGAGGTTGTGGTCTTACCCACCCCGCCTTTTCCGGAGGTAACAACAATGACTTCACTCATGTCTGATTCCTCCAAAAAAATTGACTGTCACAAATATTCTACTCTATCTTTATGGAGATTTCCAGTAGTATTTTATATATATTTTGCTAAAAAAATTTGGTTATCTCAGCCAAACAGGCCTTTGCGCATGCTCTTAATATTGACCTGCCCGTCCACTATGCTTACGATCACCGGGCCTTTCGCGAGCCGTTTGCCTTTTGCGGAGCAGGGTACTTCGTAGTCCGCGATCCGAAGCGCGGATGGCGCCATCTCCATGGCGGCCACGACTGCGTCGGAATTGCCGGAAAGACCCGCTGTAACGGAGCCGCGCAGATCGCCGATCACCACTACATGCCCTTTGGAAATGATCCTCGCGCCCTTCTCCACATCGCCGATGACGACGATGCTGGTTTCCGCGTCAATGCTCTCCCCCTCTTTCAGCGTGCCGCGGTAGAACTGACCGCTGGCGGCGGAGATCTCCATCAGTTTCTCATTAAGCGCTTTCTCGCATTTTCTCGTACGCTCCAGATCCTGATCCAACAGGCACAGGATCTCGATATCGGAATTGCCGGTGATCACATTGACCAGTTCAAATTCTTCCTCCGGGGACAGATCCCGGCCGGCCAGTGTAAGAGCCATCTGCACCGATCCCCAGAACTTAGCGCTCTCTCCGAATTTGACGGCCACATCCTGAACGAGCTGTTCAAAAGGCAGCTCAGGATCCAGGATCACCGTCATGCCGGAACGGTTGCTTTTGATCACTACTGAATTCTTCATGGTATGCCTCCTTGCTCAATAGATTGCCTGGTTCACTGCTTAGTCGCCGACGACGATGTTGGTGGCATCGAGTGCGCCGGTATTCATAATGTAATCCAGATCCGTATAGCCGTAATAGAGCCGGTATACGTTCTTTGCGACGGCCGCCGCTTCCGCGGAACTGTAGCCGTAGGGAATATTAACGGTCACGCTGATCTCAGGATTGGCGTACGGGCCGTAGGAAATGAAGAACGCGTGATTGCCGCGTGCGTTCTCCTGGGCTGTACCGGTCTTCCCGGCGATATCCACTTCCAGATCCTTGAAGATCGACCTTACGGAACCGAGGGCGATCACATTTCTCATGCCCTTCTGGACCGTATCCCAGGTGGATTCCGCGACGTCAATATGGTTGGATATCTCCGGCACATACTCCTGTACCAGACTTCCGTCCGGATTGGTAATATGGTCGATCAGGCTCAGCTCGAATACATTGCCCCGGTTGGCCAGCGCAGTCACATAGCGCGACAGCTGGACGTTCGTGTAGGCGTGGGTACCCTGTCCCATGGCGGAACGCTCCGGGTCCATGTCTGAAAGACTCGGCGAATTCTCCTCGATCTCGATCCCGGAGGTATGGTCCAGTCCGAACATGGCCGCGTATTTCTGGATGATCTTAAGTCCGGTGTCCGTGGAATAAACGCCGTTCTCATCCGTGGACAGCCGGTGGGCCAGTTCCGCGAAGAAATAGTTGCAGGATTCCTGAATGCCTTCCGCGATGGTCAGCTCGCCGTGCTTTCCGGGATAGATCCAGCAGCGGATCGGATTCGTGATCTCCGTGTACCGTCCCGTACACTCGATCTTCTCATCGATCGTGACCGCGTGTTCCTCCAGGGCAGCGATCGCCGTGATCGGCTTAAATGTAGATCCGGGCGCCTTCAGCGCCTGGGTCGCGTTATTGTAAAACGGCCGGGACAGATCGTTGTTCAGCTGGTTAAAATAAGCTGCGTCCACGCTTCCGCTCATCCGGTTATTGTCGTAACTTGGGTAGGTAACAACCGCAAGCACCTTACCGGTCTTAATATCAACTACAGTGCAGCCGGCAGTACACGGATCAAGCGCTAACTGGGCCGGCGTGATCTCCAGCTTGGTAAGTTTATCGATCAGGAAATCAAACGCATAATCCGCTCCGCCTTCCGTCAGCATCTGGACCTGTTCTTCGTCATAGGGAAGGACTCCCTGGTAATAGAGCGCCAGGCACAGTTCCCTTCCGGTAACGATGTTCTGGTTTACAAGATAGCGGTAAATGCGTTTCGTAAACGCGGCGTCGTCCCTGATCGAAGAGATGATATACTCCTTAAGCGTCTGGAAACTGTTGTCCGCGCTGGAATACTTGTGTTCTGTCTCCAGTTTCGTCGTATCCACCCAGCTTCCGGAAATACCGGCGTAAAGATAATCGCGCAGACTTATGCTTCCCTCGTTCCAGGCAATCGTCTGCTCATTTTCCGAATCGATCAGGTCGCGGCGGATGATCCCCACGGTATCGCTGGCCAGGTAAGTATAGATATAGTTCATATAAGAACGCATATCTTCCGGCAGCTCCGACAGCGGAGGCGCGCCCGGATCGTCAAGCTGCGCTTCGATATTCTGAAGGATCTGTTCGCGGGACGATACATATTTCTCATAGATCTGGCGCTCGATGGACGACGCGTCCTCCCCTTCCATATGGCTCAGGGAAAGAACATTATTATTGACAAGCTGATAGTACGCGTCCTTGATCGAAATCTTGATCTTACTGGAGTCGCGGTTCTCCTCTTCCGTAACGTCGCGGTTCACGAGATGGGACACCAGTACGCCGGCTAACTGCTGTTCCAGAAGATGATAGATTCCTTTCTGCAGGTCGCTCCTTATGGTCAGATAGATATCGTCGCCGGCGCTGGCCTCTGTGGAATCGTCTTCCACCTTCAGAATCTGTCCGTAGCTGTCCACATACATGTTGGTAACGCCTTTCTGACCGTGGAGCACGCTTTCCATGGATGCCTCCACTCCGGTGCGCCCGACAATGTCGTTGGCGTCATAGCTGGGATCCTGCTCCTGAAGCTGTTCGAGCTGTTCTGTCTGGACCTTGCCCGTATAGCCGATGATCGGCGCGAAATAGACCGCGTCGTTATAGACACGCACCGTGGATTCCGCGATCTCCACCCCGTCCATATCCGCCGTGTGTTCCAGAATATCCGCTACGGTCTCCTGGGAAACATGATCCGCCACGTTGACCGTTACATACTTGCGGTAAGCGATCAGCGACAGGGCATAGCGCAGGTGGGCGATCTGAAGGGCTTCCCGGTCTGTAAGGACAATGGCGTTGCCCTTCTTGTCTTTCAGGCTGTCCAGATCGTAGCGGCTCTTTGAGCGCAGCTGCGCAAGAAGTTCCGCCGCCGTGATATTCGACGGATATTTTCCATTGGCATCGTCCAGCTTATCCACGGAAGTCAGCCCGTAATAATCGCGCAGGAAACGTTTCCTTGCCGCCTCGGAAGCGGATGTATAAACCAGATTGCCGTCGGCGTCAAAACCGATTTCCAGTTTGGATGCCACCGTCTCGCCATGCTTGTCCAGAATTTGGATCAGCTGATAAAGCATCAGATTCATGGACTGGTTGTTCTTATAAGTTCCGGTATCGCGCAGCGTCACGGAATAAGCCAGTTCATTGTATGCCAGAAGATTGCCGTCGGCGTCATAAATATTGCCCCTGGTTCCGGGAGTGGTCATAGTCCGGTATGTGGTAGTCACATAATCGTCCAGGTACTGTTCACCGTTGATGATCTGCAGGTTAAAAAGACGCCCGACCAGCACCATGAACATTCCGGTAAAGATTATAAACAGCAGAAAAAGCCTGGATGTGACCAGGCGTTTCAGCAGCTCTAAGATAATCTCCAGAATCTCTTTAAACAAGGGTGGTATCCCTCCCGCTTTCATAGTCCTTAAGCTTCCGGTTGATAAACAGAAGCAGCCGGTAAAGGAACAGGGTCGTGACAATGGTAAAGATCGTCTCCGGCACCATGATCTCCCGGAAATAGTACATAAAGTCAAGCCGCCCCCGGATCAGGAACCGGAACACATACACATAAAGGTTGTAGGCCAGTTCATTGGCAACGCTTAAGATCAGGGGAATGGTCACGTAATCTTCGTAAAAATACTTCGTACAAAGCCCGTTGATATAGCCTACGTACACATAAAACAGCGTGTAGAAGCCGAACGGGCCGCTGTAAAAAAGATCCAGCATAAGCCCGGCCAGAACGCCGTAAAGCATGCCCATCTTCCGCCCGTCCATGAAGGCAAAGGAGAATGTCAGGATCAGAAGCAGGTTCGGCGTCGATACAAGCACAGGGATCAGCGGAAATATACTGTTCTGAATCGTGAACGCCACAATGATCAGAGCCAGATTGACAAGCGCCCGCCTCATCAGTCCACCTCCGGATCTTCGGATTCCTTTACATCGGTGATGATCAGGACCTCCCGGAGATTATGGAATTCCGCCACCGGCACCAGATAACCGGAGCTTGTAAGCTGGTTGTTATCCAGGGTAATGTCCTTGGCGTAACCGATCAGGATCCCGGGCAGATAGCTGGAACTGATATTGGACGTAACGATCCTGTCGCCGTCCTTCACATCGCCGTCTTTCTGGATATTGGAGATCGTGAGCCGCCCCTCCCGGTAAAGGGTCAGGTCTCCGCCCACGATACAGGTGTCGCCGGACTGGAGCGCCATAGCGCTGACACGGCTGGAATCATCGATAATGGAGCGGACCGTAGCGTAGTGGGCGCCCACGTCGGTCACGATACCGACAAGCCCGCCGCCGGCCAGGACATTATTCCCCTCCTGGATCCCGTCCGCGGATCCCTTATCTACGCGGAAAACCTGAAACCAGTCGCCGGAATCGTTGGCAATGACCCGCGCGGCAGTCTTCTCATACTGCATATACTCCTGATCCAGTTCATAAAGCTCCCGGAGACGGTCAAGCTCAAAGACCTCCGAGGTCAGACGGTTGTTCTCCTCTGTCAGTTCCGCGATCTGAGCGCGCAGTCTTTCATTCTCGGAAAGAGCGGACTTCAGTTTCGTATAATCAGCCACTTCATCGTAGATCGTGACTCCAACACGGTTGACGCCGGTCTGGATCGGGATCACCAGATAGCCTACCGCAGTGCGCAGCGGCGCCAGCCACTGATCCGTGAACGTAGTCACAACGATCAGGGCCAGGCAGCATACAGTCAGTCCGATCAGAATATAGCGGTTATATTTGGAGTTCATTCTAGTTGTCCTTCTCTTTTAAAACTACAGTAGGTCTGGTCGCCGATCACCACATGATCCAGAAGCTGAATCCCCAGGAGATTCCCCGCTTCCTGTACGCGCTTCGTCAGCAGGCAGTCCTGACGGCTCGGCGTCGGGTCGCCGCTTGGATGGTTATGCACCAGGATCACTCCCGTCGCACGGCAGCGCACCGCTTCGATAAAGATCTCCCGCGGCGAAATGATCGTTGCGCTTACAGTCCCTTTGGAAATGAGCATGTCCTTGATCAGACGGTGCTTTGTGTCCAGATACATGGCATACAGATGCTCCTGTTCCATATGGCGCATGTCTTCCATATAGTAGTTCACCACTTCTTCCGGCAGATTGAAAACCCGGATCCGGGAAATGGCGAACCGCTTGCTGATCCGCCTGGAAAGTTCGCCGATGCAGAGTAATTGAATCCCCTTAACGGTACCGATGCCTTCCACGCCCGTAAGATCCTGCAGGGACAGATGGCTGAGTCCGAGGATGCCGTCCTCCGGATAGCTGAGCGCCAGGATCCGTCTGGCTGTCTCCAGGGAATTCTGTCCGCGGCTGCCGGTCCGTATAATGATGGAAAGCAGTTCTTCATCACTTAAGGCGTCCGGTCCCATACGCACGCACTTCTCATAGGGACGGTCATCCGCAGGGATGTCTTTCATCTTCCTTTTGTCCATAAAACCTCCGGTCCGCAGCTCTCCAAGCACGATAACCGAAATGGACATATTTAATATAGTTTACCATAAACTGGTATCATTGTATACAGAGTTTGCCAAAAAGTAATGAAAATGTAAAAGTTCAGGCGGCGCGAAACGCGGTTATAAACTCACGATTCCCGCATCGCACAGCGCCTGCAGCGACTTCAATATCCCCAGTTTCGCATGGTACCAGGTCAGTCCGCCCTGGAAAAACACGGTATACGGCGGCCGTATCGGCGCGTCGGCGCTCAGCTCGATGGACGAGCCCTGTACAAAGGCTCCAGCCGCCATGATCACCGGCGAATCATATCCGGGCATATCCCAAGGCTCCGGCTTCACATAGCTGTCTACCGGGGCCGCCGCCTGAATGCCTTCACAGAACGCGATAACCGCCTCCGGCTTTCCAAATGTAACAGCCTGGATGATGTCATGGCGCTCCTCTGTTCCGTTCGGATGAACGGAAAATCCCAGCTTCTCATAGACATTTGCCGCAAAAACAGCTCCCTTCAGGGCTCCCGCCACTACGGTAGGCGCCAGGAAAAAGCCCTGATACAGGGATTGGTTAAGGCCCAGGCTTGCGCCGACCTCTCTGCCCAGCCCCGGCGCGCTCAAACGGTAGGAAGCGCGGTTGATACAGTCCTGCCGTCCCGCAATGTAGCCGCCGATGGGCGCCAGGCCGCCGCCCGGATTCTTGATCAGGGAGCCGACGATCATGTCCGCTCCCACGTCGGTGGGCTCGATCGTCTCAACGAACTCACCGTAGCAGTTGTCAACCATGCAGATCACATCCGGTTTGATCTTCTTCACAAACGCGATCAGCCGGCCGATCTGTTCCACCGAAAAGGTTGGCCGGGTCGCGTAGCCTTTGGAGCGCTGGATCGTGACCAGCTTTGTCTTATTATTGACCGCTTTCGCGATATTTTCATAATCGAAGGCGCCGTCCGGCAGCAGGTCAACCTGCCGGTAGGAAATGCCGTATTCAGCCAGGGAACCGACCGACGGGCGTATGCCGATGACCTCTTCCAGCGTATCGTAGGGGCCGCCTGCCGGAGACAGAAGCTCGTCTCCCGGACGCAGATTGCCGGAAAGCGCGATATGGAGCGCGTGAGTGCCGCTCATAAGCTGGGGGCGAACCAGGGCCGCCTCAGTATGGAAGCAGGAGGCGTAGACCTGCTCCAGGGTGTCGCGGCCGATATCGTTATAGCCATAGCCGGTAGTCGCCGCGAAAT